>NZ_JBVAYN010000001.1:0-234478 GCF_055420065.1 Massilimicrobiota sp. mt181 | reverse complement strand
CGCCCTTTTCATCGCTGTTTTTTCTTTCCATTTTTTTACAAAAAAACCTTAACAACTGAGTTCTATCTCTGTCATTAAGGTTTCTTTCTATTTAACAATCCCAAAATTATTGAACTTTTTTATAAAGATCAATAAATTCTTGTGCTAAATCAATAACAACTAATGCAGTCATTAAATGATCCTGTGCATGTACCATTAATAAGTTTAATGGAGCTTTTTCTCCTCTGATTTCAGCCTGAATTAACTCAGTTTGTGCATGATGTGCTTCATTTACTGTTTCTTTAGCGTTTTGTAATGATTCATCAGCCTTATCTAAATCACCAGCTTTTGCATATTGAATAGCTTCGATAGCAGAGCTACGAGCACTACCACTGTTTACGATAAGGTTAATTACTACTTGTTCTTGTTCATCCATTTTCAATTTCTCCTTTAACAAACAAATTCAGAATTACTCTGTATATTTATTTTATCAAATCGACCCTATAATTTCAACTATAAACATTAAAGAAACAAAAAATGTTTAAGTGCTTTCATAATTCCATGACACTCTACATTATCCGTAATATAGTCAGCCACAGCTTTCGTTTCAGCTGCTGCATTTCCCATTGCAATACCTAGATGAACAGCTGATAACATTTCAATATCATTGCGTCCATCACCAAAAGCAACTGTCTCATCCATGCTTCTTCCTAAGCCATGAACCAATTCCTGTATTCCTTTTGCTTTCGATTCATTTTTTAACGTCAAATCAAATGATAAACCTTCCTGATGCTGCTGAATATGGAAATAAGGAGATAACGCCTGATACATAGCTGTTCTGTCATCTTCACTATTCAAGACAATCATCCCAATATAAGTCTCAATATCTCGTACATTATATTGATCTATAATCACTTCATCTTTCATTCCCCATGTTTCTTTAAATTCAAGATGTCTAGGATTTTGTTTATTTAAAACATAGATATGTTCATTACCTTCAAAATAATAGGCAAGATTTCTTTCAACACATAACTGATGTGTTTTCTCAATAGCTTCCACAGGAACAACTTTCTTATAAATTTCTTTTCCCTGATACTCAACATAAGCTCCATTACAAGTGATATAACCGCTAAAAGGATAATCCATAACACCATCCACAATAAAGCATTTACATCTTCCAGTAGCCAAAAATACATCATGCCCTTGTTTCTTTAGTTGATCCATACCATGACGAACATCATCCGGAATACGATATATTCCCTGATGACATTCTATAAGTGTTCCATCTATATCAAAGAAAAATAACTTTTTCATATTCCACCTCCATACCTTAACATCATAACCTTTTTATAAAAAGGTGTAAACAAAAAAGGTATCACGAAGATACCTTTTGTTTATAATTATTCAATAACTTCAGTAACTGTTCCAGAAGCAACAGTTCTACCACCTTCACGAATTGAGAATTTAGTACCATTTTCAATTGCGATTGGGTGAATTAATTCAACTGTTAATTCTACGTTATCTCCTGGCATAACCATTTCTACACCATCTGGTAATTCAATAACACCAGTGATGTCAGTAGTTCTGAAATAGAATTGTGGTCTATAGTTAGAGAAGAATGGTGTATGACGTCCACCTTCATCTTTTGATAAAACGTAAACTTGGCATACGAATTTTTTGTGTGGATGTACTGATCCTGGTTTAGCTAATACTTGTCCACGTTGAATTTGATCTCTGTTGATACCTCTTAATAATACACCTACGTTATCTCCTGCTTCAGCGTAATCTAATAATTTACGGAACATTTCGATACCAGTAGCAACTGTATTTTGAGTTTCATGAATACCAACGATTTCGATTGGGTCATTTAATTTTAATTGTCCTCTTTCAACACGTCCTGTAGCAACTGTTCCACGTCCAGTGATTGTAAATACGTCTTCAACTGGCATTAAGAATGGTTTATCAGTATCACGAGTTGGAGTTGGAATATAAGTATCTACAGCATCCATTAATTCATGAATAGCTGGTACCCATTTTGGATCTCCTTCTAATGCTTTTAAAGCTGATCCACGGATAATTGGAGTGTCATCTCCTGGGAATCCATATTCATTTAATAATTCACGAACTTCCATTTCAACTAATTCGATTAATTCTTCGTCATCAACCATATCGCATTTATTTAAGAATACGATGATGTAAGGTACACCTACCTGACGAGATAATAAGATATGTTCTCTTGTTTGTGGCATAGGTCCATCAGTAGCTGCAACTACTAAGATAGCACCATCCATTTGAGCAGCACCAGTAATCATGTTTTTGATGTAGTCAGCATGACCTGGACAGTCAACGTGTGCATAGTGACGAGTTGCTGTTTGATATTCAACGTGTGCAGTGTTGATTGTAATTCCACGTTCTTTTTCTTCAGGTGCAGCATCGATTGCAGCATAATCCATTGCTTTAGCATTTCCTTCTTGTGCTAAAACAGTAGTAATAGCTGCAGTTAAAGTTGTTTTACCATGGTCAACGTGACCAATTGTTCCAATATTAACATGCGCTTTAGAGCGGTCAAATTTTTCTTTAGCCATTTAAGCTTCCTCCTATATAAATTTCATTAAATTTTTACATATACATTCTAAATGATTTATCTTAAAAATGCAATACTTTTAGTGGATTAATTATTTCCACCATTTTTCTTAATAATATTTTCTGCAATTGATTTAGGAACTGGTTCATAACGATCGAATTGCATAGTATAATTTCCACGACCTTGTGTGAATGATCTTAAGTCAGTAACATATCCAAACATTTCAGATAATGGTACACTTGCTTGTACAACAACAAGGTTTCCTCTATCTTCTTGTCCTTCAATCATACCACGTCTTGAAGAAATATCTCCCATAACGCTTCCTAAGTATTCAGAAGGCGCAGTGACTTCTACAGCCATAATTGGTTCCAAAATTACTGGATCACATTTTTTACCAGCTTCTTTTAAAGCTAAACTTGCAGCAACCTTGTATGCCATTTCTGATGAATCGACATCATGGTAAGAACCATCAAATAATGTTGCTTTAATATCTAATACTGGATATCCAGCAATCATACCATTTTCTAATGCTTCTTCAAGTCCGGCTTTAACTGAACCAATATATTCTCTAGGGACAGTTCCACCTACAACGGCATCAACGAATTCAAATCCTTTACCTTCATTAGGTTCAAATTTAATCCATACGTGTCCGTATTGTCCACGTCCACCTGACTGACGTACGAATTTACCTTCACAGTCAGCAGCTTTTCTGATTGTTTCACGATAAGCAACTTGTGGTGCACCAACATTAGCTTCTACTTTATATTCTCTCTTTAAACGATCAACAATAACGTCTAAGTGTAATTCTCCAACCCCAGCAATAATAGTGTCTCCTGTTTCAGGATTTGTAGTCACTCTAAATGTTGGGTCTTCTTCAGCTAATCTTGCTAAACCATTACTTAATTTATCTTGGTCTTGTTTTGTTTTTGGTTCAATTGCTAATTCGATAACTGGTTCAGGGAATTCCATTTTTTCTAAGATAATGAAATTCTTTTCATCACAGATAGTATCCCCAGTTGTTGTATTTTTAAATCCAACAGCTGCAGCAATATCTCCAGCATAAACTTCACTAATTTCTTTACGTGTATTGGCATGCATCTGTAAGATACGTCCTAAACGTTCTTTTTTATCTTTAGAAGAGTTTAAAACATATGATCCAGAAGCAATGTGTCCTGAATATACACGGAAGAAAGTTAATTTTCCAACAAATGGGTCAGCCATAATCTTAAATGCTAATGCTGAGAAAGGTTCATCATCACTTGGATGTCTTTCGATTTCGTTACCATCTTCATCTTCACCTTTAATTGATGGAACATCAATTGGTGAAGGTAAAAAGTCAATAACAGCATCTAACATTAACTGTACACCTTTATCTTTATAAGCAGAACCACATAATACAGGGAATAATTCAACTGCCAATGTTCCTTTACGAAGAGCAGCTTTAATTTCTTCTTCAGTTACTGGTTCTTCTTCTAAGACCTTCATCATTAAATCATCATCAAATGATGCTGCAGAATCAATCATCTTTTGACGATATTCTTCTGCCTGAGCTTTCATGTTTTCAGGAATTTCAGAATAAACAACGTTTTCTCCTTTAGCTCCTTCAAAATGAACAGCTTTCATTTTAATTAAGTCAATAACACCTTCAAAAGTGTCTTCAGCTCCAATTGGTAATTGGATAGCCACTGCATTTGCATTTAATCTTTTCCCAATAGAATCTACAGACATTAAGAAATCTGCACCAGTTGCATCCATTTTATTACAAAATACAATTCTTGGAACTCCATAAGTTGTTGCTTGATGCCAAACAGTTTCAGTTTGTGGTTCAACACCAGCTTTTGAATCCAATACAGTGACAGCACCATCAAGTACACGTAATGAACGTTCTACTTCAACAGTAAAGTCTACATGGCCTGGAGTATCAATAATATTAACACGATATCCTTTCCATTGTGCAGTTGTTGCTGCAGATGTAATTGTGATACCACGTTCTTGCTCTTGTTCCATCCAGTCCATTTGTGAAGCACCATCATGTGTTTCACCAATTTTATGAATTTTTCCAGTGTAATAAAGAACACGTTCAGTCGTTGTTGTTTTACCAGCATCGATATGAGCCATGATTCCTATATTACGAGTTTTTTCTAACGAAAATTCACGAGCCATATTTTTCTCCTTTCAAATGTTCCTCTATCTAATATAATATTACCAACGGAAATGTGCAAATGCTTTATTAGCTTCAGCCATCTTATGAGTATCTTCTTTCTTTTTCACAGAAGCACCTGTTCCATTAGAGGCATCAATAATTTCATTAGCTAGACGATCGATCATACTTTTTTCGTTTCTTAAACGAGAATAGTTAACTAACCATCTTAAACCTAATGTCATTCTTCTTTCTGGAGATACTTCAACAGGTACCTGATAGTTAGCTCCTCCAATACGTCTTACTTTTAATTCAAGTACAGGCATAATATTGTTGATTGCTTGATCAAATACTTCCATTGCAGGATTTCCAGTTTTTGCTTCAACTTTTTTAAATGCTTCATATAAGATGTTTTGTGCAACACCTTTTTTACCATCAAGCATAATATTGTTAATTAATTTTGTTACTACCTTAGAGTTATAAATTGGATCTGGTAGTACATCTCTTTTTGCTACACGTCCTCTTCTTGACATCAGTTTTTCCTCCTATCTCTTATTTTTTAGGTTTTTTAGCTCCATAACGAGAGCGTCCTTGCATACGATCTTTTACACCAGCACAGTCCATAGTACCACGAATAATATGATAACGAACCCCTGGCAAGTCCTTAACACGTCCTCCACGAATTAACACAACGCTGTGTTCCTGTAAGTTGTGCCCAATTCCTGGAATATATGCTGTAACTTCCATTCCGTTTGATAAACGAACACGGGCATATTTACGTAAAGCCGAGTTAGGTTTCTTTGGTGTCATAGTGGCAACACGAGTACAAACTCCACGTTTTTGAGGTGAACTAATATTAGTTGGTTTTTTTAATAATGAGTTGTAACCTCTATTTAACGCAGGTGATTTTGATTTAGATGTTTTTTCACTACGTCCTTTTCTGACTAATTGATTAATTGTAGGCATGTTTTTCTCCTTTCCTTTCTTCTTAACACACAATTCCGGGTGTTTCATTTTTCAATGAGATAAAATGCACTCATCACTGAGTACCGAAAGCAATTATATATGACAAATTCCATAAAGTCAACACTTTTTTTGCAAATATAAACATAAGAAAAACAAGATTCTCAAATATTTAAGAATCTTGTTTTTTATTTTATTCTGCACTTAAGAATTCTTCATCAGTATCAGTGCTTAATAAGCTTTCAGATAAAGTTTCAGCTTCTAATTTTTCAGCTTCTTCTAATTCTTTTTCTTTACGTGCTTCTTCTAATTCTCTCGCAATCGTTTCAGGTGATTTTAAAGGTCCTCTTAAACCTGTACCTGCTGGTATTAACTTACCAATGATAACATTTTCTTTAAGTCCTCTTAATTCATCCACTTTTCCTTTGATTGCAGCATCAGTTAAGATTTTTGTTGTTTCCTGGAATGAAGCTGCAGATAAGAATGATTCTGTTTCAAGTGATGCTTTTGTAATTCCTAAAAGAATTGGTCTTGCAACTGCAGGATGTTTACCTTGTTTTAGAACTTCTTTATTTAATTCAGTAAATCTCTGAACATTGATATGTGTTCCAGGTAATGCTCCAGTATCTCCACCTTCAACAATTCTCATCTTCTTTAACATCTGATGAATGATAACTTCGATATGTTTATCAGAAATTTCGATACCTTGTAAACGATAGACTTTCTGAACTTCTTTTAAGATATAGTTTTCAACTGCTTTCACATCAGCAACAGCTAATAATTCTTTTGGATCAATAGATCCTTCAGTAATCTTAGAACCAATACCTACTTCATCACCAACAGAAACTCTTAATTTTGCTCCATAAGGTGTTAAATAGCTCTTTGTTTCTAATAAGTTTGAAACAACAACTTCTGCTCTACCATTGTTATCAATGATGTTAGAAACTTCACCATCAATTTCAGAAATGATAGATTTTGCTTTTGGATTTCTTGCTTCAAATAACTCTTGAATACGTGGTAACCCCTGAGTGATATCTGCTCCACCAGCAACTCCACCCATGTGGAATGTACGCATTGTTAACTGTGTACCAGGTTCACCGATAGATTGTGCTGCCATAATACCAATAGCTTCACCAAGTTCAACCTGTTCTCCAGTCGCTAAGTTACGACCATAACATTTTCTACAGATTCCATTTTTCGCTTTACATCCGAAAATAGATCTGATTTCTACTTCTTTAATTCCAGCATCAGTGATAGCTTTGGCAATTGGTTCATCAATCATTTCACCAGCGCGCACAAGAACTTCTCCTGTTTCTGGATGAGAAATATCTTTTTGTGAATAACGTCCCACAAGACGGTCATATAATGGAACAATAACAGAGTTGTCAGAAGTATTGTATAATTCTGTAACAACAAATCCCTGATCCGTACCACAATCATCTTCAGTGACAATGACTTCTTGCGCAACGTCAACCAAACGTCTTGTTAAGTATCCTGAATCGGCTGTCTTTAACGCTGTATCGGTAGATCCTTTACGGGCACCATGTGTAGAGATGAAGAATTCAGATGCTGTTAAACCTTCTCTAAATGAAGATTTGATAGGCAACTCAATTGTTTCACCTTTTGGATTTGACATCAATCCACGCATACCAACAAGCTGTGTAAAGTTAGAAATATTACCACGGGCACCTGAATCAGACATAATGAAGATTGGGTTACGATCATCAGCTTCGAACTCATCTTTAACGACAGCTTGAACCTGATCTTTAACAGATTCCCATAACTTAATAACGATATTATGTCTTTCTTCATCAGTGATTTTTCCTTTACGATATAATTTCTTAATCACTTCAAGTTTTTCATCAGCTTCATCAAATAAAACATATTTGCTTTGAGGAACCTGAATATCATAAACTGATACAGTAATACCAGCAATTGTAGAATAATAGAATCCTTGATCTTTCAATTTATCCAACATAGCTGTTGTATCACTAATTTTTGTTGGATCGAACATAGCATTGATAATATTTCCTAAAGCTTTTTTACCTAAAGGCTTAATTAGTGGTTGAGCTTTAATATGTGCCTTAATATCAGTTCCCATTGGCACAAAATATTTATCAGGTGTTCCATCTAAATTTTCTTTACTAGAATCATTAATGAATGGGAAAGCTCCATCAAAGATCTGATTGAAAATAATTTTACCAACACTTGTAATCAAATAACTATTGTTTTGTTCTTCTGTAAATGTTTTGTTCTTTAAAGATTTTCCTCTAATAGCAACCCTTGTATGCAAATGAACAGTCTTTGCATCATAAGCCATTAAAACTTCATTTACATCAGCAAATACAGTTCCTTCTCCAACAGCTCCTTCATCTTCCAATGTTAAGTAATAGTTACCTAACACCATGTCCTGAGATGGTGTAACGATTGGTTTTCCATCTTTTGGACCAAGGATGTTGTGAGAACCTAACATTAACTGTCTTGCTTCCTGAATAGCTTCTTCTCCTAATGGAACGTGAACTGCCATCTGGTCACCATCAAAGTCAGCGTTGAACGCTGGACATACTAATGGGTGCAAACGAATAGCACGTCCTTCAACCAATTTTGGTTCGAAAGCCTGAATCCCTAATCTATGCAATGTAGGGGCACGGTTCAATAAGACTGGATGTTCTTTAATGACTTCTTCAACGATTGGCCAAATCACATCATCCATCTTATCAATGAGTCTTTCAGCAGCTTTGATATTTGTCGCAATCTGCTCTCTGACTAATCCACTAATAACAAATGGTTTAAATAAGTTTAGAGCCATTTCACGTGGAATTCCACATTGGTACATTTTTAAGTCTGGACCAACAGCGATAACTGAACGTCCTGAATAGTCAACACGTTTTCCAAGTAAGTTTTGACGGAAACGTCCTTGTTTACCTTTTAACGTATGGCTTAATGATTTTAATGGTCTTCCTCCAGCACCAGTAATTGGTTTAGAACGGCGTCCATTATCAATCAAGGCATCAACTGCTTCCTGTAACATACGTTTTTCATTTTGTACAATGATTGATGGTGTTCCAAGTTCTAATAATTTCTTTAAACGATTATTACGTGTGATGACACGACGATATAAATCATTCAAATCACTTGTCGCAAAACGTCCACCATCCAATTGAAGCATTGGTCTTAAATCAGGTGGAATAACTGGAAGCACATCTAGAATCATCCATTCAGGCTGATTATGTGAAGTTCTAAAAGCTTCAATAGCTTCTAGTCTCTTCAACAATTTAGAACGTCTTTGTCCTTGTGCTTCTTTTAAATCTTTAGTCACTGATTCAAATTCTTCATCTAAATCAACTTTTTGAAGTAAGATTTTAATTGCTTCTGCCCCAGTTTTTGCTTCAAACTGATGACCAAATTTTTCATAACAGTTACGATAATCTCTTTCAGATAAAACTTGTTTATATTCTAAAGGTGTACTTCCTTTATCAGTAACAACATAAGAAACGAAATAAATGATTTCTTCAAGTTGTTTTGGTGACATATCAAGAATCAGACCCATTCTTGATGGAATACCCTTTAAGTACCAGATATGAGCAACTGGAGTCGCAAGTTCAATATGTCCCATACGTTCACGACGTACAGATGATTTTGTAACTTCAACACCACAACGATCACAGATTACGCCTTTATATCTGACTTTCTTATATTTACCACAGCTACATTCCCAATCCTTAGATGGCCCAAAGATTCTTTCACAGAATAGACCATCTTTTTCAGGTTTTTGAGAACGATAATTAATAGTTTCAGGTTTTTTAACTTCACCATAAGACCATTCACGAATTTTTTCTGGAGAAGCTAATCCAATTTGGATTGCTGAAAAGTTATTGACATCTGCCATTCATTGTTTCCTCCTATTCTTCGTTACTTTCTTCTTCATCATCAGTGAAGAGTTCATCAATTGCAGAATCCAAATCATCAAATGATTCTTCATCTTCTGAGAAATCACCTTCTGCCTCAGCTACTTCTTCTTGAGTCACTTCTGGCTTTTCAGGAGTTGTATCAATTGAAGTTGGGAAACGACGTTCTTCATCTTCAATCTTTCTTGCGTCAATTTCATGACCATCTTTATCTAACATACGAATATCTAAGGCTAAAGCCTGTAATTCTTTTGTTAAAACTCTAAATGATTCAGGCAATCCAGGTTCAGGTAATTTTTGTCCTTTGACAATGGCTTCATAAGTTTTGACACGTCCAACAACATCATCAGACTTCACAGTTAAGATTTCTCTTAATGTATATGCAGCACCATAAGCTTCAAGTGCCCAAACTTCCATTTCACCAAATCTTTGTCCACCATTTTGAGCCTTACCACCAAGAGGCTGTTGTGTGACTAATGAATATGGTCCAACTGATCTCGCATGTAATTTGTCATCAACCATGTGAGCTAATTTGATCATGTACATAACACCAACTGAAATATTTGAATCAAAATATTCACCAGTTTTTCCAGAAATAACAGGTTGTTTACCATCTACTGACATTCCTGCTTCTTTCATAATATCTTCTAGATCTTTTGAATTAATACCATCAAAGGCAGGTGTTGCAAAGTACAATCCTAATTCTCTAGCAGCATAACCTAAATGTAATTCCAATACCTGTCCGATATTCATACGAGATGGAACCCCTAATGGATTCAACATGATATCAAGAATTGTTCCATCTTCTAAGTGTGGCATATCTTCAATTGGTAAGATTTTAGAAATAACCCCTTTGTTACCATGGCGTCCTGCCATTTTATCTCCTTCAGAAATCTTACGTTTTTGAACGATATAAACTTTGACTACTTTATTAACACCAGGTTGTAATTCATCTCCATTTTTTCTAGAGAAAACTTTAATATCATGAACAATACCAGCACCACCATGAGGAACTCTTAATGAATTATCTTTAACTTCTCTTGATTTTTCACCAAAGATAGCTAATAAAAGTTTTTCTTCAGCAGATAATTCAGCTTGTCCCTTAGGTGTGACTTTTCCAACTAAGATATCCCCTTCTTTCACTTCAGCACCAATCATAATGATACCTTCGCTATTTAAGTTTTTACGGGCATCTTCTCCAACGTTTGGAATATCTCTTGTAATTTCTTCAGGGCCTAATTTTGTATCACGACATTCAATACTATATTCTTCAATATGGATAGATGTATAAACATCTTCTTTGACTAATCTTTCAGACATAATAACGGCATCTTCATAGTTATATCCATTCCATGTCATGAAACCAACCAATACGTTTTGTCCTAAGGCTAATTCACCTTGTTCCATAGAAGGACCATCAGCTAAAATTTCACCTTTAACAACTTTATCTCCAACTTTCACAATTGGTTTATGATTAATACAAGTTCCCGCATTTGAAATCGCGAATTTTGTTAAACGATATTTATGTGGCCCTGTATCTTCTTCCACAATAATTTTCTTAGCATCTACATAAGTGACAATACCATCTTTTTTAGCGACAACTGCAGCTCCAGAGTCTCTAGCAGCCTGATATTCCATACCAGTTCCAACAAATGGGGTATGTGGATTTAATAAAGGTACGGCCTGACGTTGCATGTTGGCACCCATCAAGGCACGAGTGGCATCGTCGTTTTCCAGGAATGGAATACATGAAGTTGCAACAGAGACAATCTGTTTTGGAGAAATATCAATGAAATCAACTTCTTCTGGTTTGGCCATAATATTTTCACCTAAATGACGGGCAATAACCTGTTCATCAAGGATTTTTCCATTTTCATCCTGTTGTACTTTAGCTTGCGCAATAACATAATTCTTTTCTTCATCAGCTGTTAAATAACGCACATCATTTTCATCAATAACACTATGATTGACTTTACGATATGGTGTTTCAATAAATCCATATTTGTTTATTTTTGCATAAGAAGCAAGTGTAGAAATTAACCCGATATTTGGACCTTCAGGTGTTTCGATTGGACAGATACGACCATAGTGAGATGCATGGACGTCACGCACTTCGTATCCAGCACGGTCTCTTGATAAACCACCTGGTCCTAATGCTGATAAACGACGTTTATTTGTCAATTCGGCTAATGGGTTAATCTGATCCATGAACTGAGAAAGCTGAGATGATGAGAAAAATTCTTTCATAGCGGCAGTTAATGGACGAATATTTGTCAGTGACTGTGGTGTGACACTATCAATTTCAGACAATGACATTCTTTCTTTCACGACTCTTTCCATTCTTGATAAACCAATTCTAAACTGATTTTGAATCAATTCACCTACTGAACGGACACGTCTATTTCCTAAATGATCAATATCATCTAATAAACCAATACGACTCATTAAGTTGACTCTATCGTCACTTGCTAAATCTAATGAATTATAGATATCCACAAGATTCAACATATATGAATAAGCTGCAATCATATCAGAAATTGTAATATATTTACAATCTAATGATAAATCAGTTCCGACAACTTTCATCTTTTTTGATTTTGTTTCATCAACATAAACTTCCAATACTTGTACACGTCCATGTGATCTTAAAAAATCATTTGTTTTGATTTCTACTGTGTGAGCTCCGGCTTGGAAAACAGGCGCTAAAAGATCCACTTTATCCTTCGTTAATAAAGTTCCTTCTTTCATCACAACATTTCCATCAACATCTATAACATCCTGAGCTAAAACACGGTTTGTAATTCTATCTAATAAACTCAATTTTTTTCCAAGTTTAAAACGTCCTGCACGCGCAAGATCATATCTCTTTGCATCAAAAAATCTTGTATACAGTAAAGTGTTAGCTCCCTCTAACGTTGCAGGCTCTCCTGGTCTTAATTTATTGTAAATCTCAATCAAAGCCTCATCGGTATTATGAGTTGTATCTTTTGCTAAGGTATTTCTAATAAACTCATGATCCCCTAACACTTCAATGATATCTTCATCGCTACTTAATCCCAATGCACGCAATAAAATAGTTCCAGGAATTTTACGTGTACGATCAATACGCACATTTAAAACATCCTTGGCATCATTTTCAAATTCAAGCCAAGTTCCTCTTGAAGGAATCATACTTCCTGTAAATACTGTCTTTCCACTTTTATCCATTGCATCTGCAAAATATGCACCTGGAGAACGTACTAACTGAGAAACAATAACACGTTCAGCCCCATTAATGATAAAAGTTCCAGCATCTGTCATTAATGGAAAATCTCCCATAAACACTTCATTTTCTTTGATTTCACCAGTTCCGTTATTCACTAAACGTAAAGTTGCACGAATAGGAGCAGAATAATTTGCATCTCTATCCTTTGCTTCATCTACTGAATACTTTGGCTCATCAAAACGGCAATCAACAAACTCTAATGTCAGAGTTTCGTTAAAATTGCTAATAGGATAAACATCGTTAAAAACTTCTTTAATACCTTCGTTCTTAAACCATTCATAAGAATTTGTCTGGATTTCTACTAAATTAGGTAGTTCCAAAGACCCACTAATTCTTGAATAATTACGACGATTAATACGACTTTTTGCCTGAGTTACATTTTTTTCCAAGCCCGCTTCACTCCTTATCAATTATCTCTATCTCCTTTTTTAAAGCAAGCAAAAACACTGCTTTTTATATATGAGTAGGCATTTTATTATACTAGCATAGAGGCTAATTGAAGTCAATACCAAATCAAAAATTTCAAAATAAGTTTTTTAAACTCCAAAAGCAGTGTTATTTGACTGATTTCAATATAAAATATCCTTTATCGCGTCTGATGATTTCACAATTTCCAAAAACTTCCTCCATTTTTTTCTTAGCCGAAGGTGCTCCCTGTTTCTTTTGAATGACAACAATCAATTCACCATGATCATTTAAATAATCATAAGCTTTTTCTAAAATTTCAAAAACAACTTTTTTCCCAGCTCTAATAGGAGGATTGGAAACAATAATATCAAACTTAGAATGAACGTCTTGATAAATATCACTTTTATAAGCTCTAATATGATCTTCATGATTTAATTGAATAGATTCATTAGCTAAAGCAACAGCTCGTTCATTCACATCAACCATTTCAACATTTAACCACGGATATTCTTTTTTGAGTGACAAACCTAAAGTTCCATATCCACATCCCACATCCAATAATGTCTTTTGTGTTTTTTGAACATCCATGCTATCCAGTAGCACACGTGAACCATAGTCAACACGTGTTTTTGAAAAAACACCAATATCACTGACAAAAACAAGATGATGATCACGATATTGAAAAGGAATCTTTGTTTTTTCTGATTTTAAATCTGTATTATTTGTATAATAATGTGGCATATCTGATTCTCCTAGTAAAAAAAGCCCTGAACAGGGCTTTTATCTTGAAATTAGAAATTATTTAACTTCTACAGTTGCACCAGCAGCTTCTAATTGTTCTTTAATCTTAGCTCCTTCTTCTGCAGGAATATCTTTCTTAATTTCAGCTGGAACTTTGTCAACTAATCCTTTAGCATCAACTAATCCTAATCCAGTGATTTCTCTTACAGCTTTGATAACTGCAACTTTAGTAGCACCAACATCAGTTAATGTTACAGTTACGTTAGCAGGAGCAGCATCTGCACCAGCAGCATCTCCACCAGCAACAACAGCTACAGGAGCAGCAGCAGTTACATCAAATTTTTCTTCGATCGCTTTTACTAAATCATTTAATTCTAAAATTGTAGCTTCTTCTAAATAAGCTAAGATATCTTCATGTGTTAATTTTGCCATTTTATTTTCCTCCGTTCATTTTTAACTATTCAGCAGCTTCAGCTGCATCTCCACCTTTTGCATCAGCAACGGCTTGAATAACTCTTGCCACTTTTGCAACAGGTTCTTTCATACATGCAAGTAACATTGAGTACATACCTTCACGATTAGGTAATTTTGCTACTGCCATAACTTCTTCTTTTGGTAAGAATTTACCTTCGATATAAGCAGCTTTGATTTGTAATGCTTCATGGTCTTTTGCAAAATCAGCTAAGATTCTTGCAGGAGCCACTGCATCATCTTTACCAAACGCTAAAGCATTTGGACCAACAAGGTATTCTTCTAATTCGTTCATACCTTCTTGTTCAACAGCTCTTTGAACCAATGTGTTTTTATAAACTTTAAATCCCACATTTTCAGCTCTTAAAGCTCTACGTAATTCAGTAACTTCAGCCACTGTTAATCCACGATATTCAACAACAACTGTTGATTGTGAAGCTTTTAACTGTTCACTAATTTCAGCAACAATCTGTTGTTTTGCTTCTAAGATTTCTTTTGACATTGTTACACCTCCTATTGATTTTATATATGCAACAATATATCCGCGAAAAACTCCCAAGACATAGTCGAGGGAGTTGTCAATTCTTTGACAATATCACCTCGGCAACTTCATTAAGGTTTCCCCGTTGCTGTCTACGGTATATTGATTGCGACTTTTTTATAGCTTCTATAAAGAAGCAACTTTAACTGAAGGACCCATAGTTGATGAAATCACAATATTCTTCATATAAGTCCCTTTTGCAGAAGATGGTTTAGATCTTAATAATAAGTCGTAAACTGTTTTGAAGTTTTCTGCAATTTTTTCATCATCAAAAGATACTCTTCCGATTGGCATATGAACATTACCATCTTTATCAGTACGGTAAGTTACTTTACCAGCTTTTGTTTCTTGAACTGCTTTAGCAACATCCATAGTTACAGTTCCAGTTTTAGGGTTAGGCATTAAACCTTTAGGACCTAAGATACGTCCTAATTTTCCTAATTCAGCCATCATATCAGGTGTAGCAATCATAACTTCGAAATCAAGCCATCCTTTTTGGATTTCTTCTAAGATTTCTTTTCCACCTACAACATCAGCTCCAGCAGCTTTTGCTTCATCAAGCTTAGCTCCTTGAGTGACAACTAAAACTTTTTTAGTTTTACCTGTTCCATGTGGTAATACAACTGCACCACGTAATTGCTGATCAGCATGTCTTGTATCTAATCCTAATTTAAATACAACATCTACACTTGCATCAAAATTGACTTTACTTGTTTTCTTTACTAAAGCAACTGCTTCATCAATAGGGTATGCTTTACCTTTTTCAATAAGAGCAGCGGCTTCTTGATATTTCTTACTTCTTTTAGCCATTTTCTATTCTCCTCTTCATTAAATTAAGCATCTAAGCCTTCAACTTTTACACCCATATTACGAGCAGTACCAGCTACGATTTTCATTGCTCCTTCTAAATCGTTAGCGTTTAAATCAGGCATTTTGTATTCAGCGATTTCTTTTAATTTTTCAGCTGATAAAGTTGCAACTGTTTGTTTAGAATCAGAAGCAGCTTTTTTAATTCCACATGCCTTTTTAATCATTTCAGCAGTTGGAGCAGTTTTTAATACGAAGTCAAAGCTTTTGTCTTCATAAATTGTCAAAACAACTGGTACAGTTTCACCCATACGATCTTTTGTCTGATCATTAAAAGCTGTACAGAATTTTGGCATTTGAATACCAGCACCTGCTAAAGCTGGACCTGGTTTAGCTCCCCCTGCAGGGAATTGAATTTTCATAACTCTAGTGACTTTCTTACTCACGCGACACACCTCCTATAAAAATTTGTCCGTGCTGTGGTATAGGACAGTCAATCCTCCCACGCATAGTAACACATATTGCGTCGTTTATTTATTATACACAAACAAATCAGGATTGCAATAGTTTTTTTATTGATTATATCAACTTTTTTACAAAAAAAGACCAACTTAGTGGCCTTTTCATTATAATTCTACTTTTTCTAGCTGGACAAGTCCAATCTCCATAGAATTTTCATTTCCTAAGAAATCAATCAAAACGCTTGCTTCTTCTTTTTCATAATCAATAGATTCAACTTTTCCCTGTTTTCCAGCAAATGGCCCAGAAATGACTCTCACTTCATCTCCAACACCAAAATCAACTTCGACTTGAGATGTTTTGATACCCATACGTTTTAAAATAGGATTAATTTCCTCTTCAGGTAATGGGAATGGTTTTGCTCCACCACCAGAAGACCCAATAAACCCTGTAACACCTGAAGTATTACGAACAATATACCAGGCTTCATCAGTCATAATCATTTCCACTAAAACGTAACCAGGAAACATATTCTTTGTTTTATTAATTTTTTTACCATCTTTAATTTCAGTTTCTACATGTTCAGGAATCACTATATTAAATAAGCAATCCTGAAGTCCCATTGATTCAACACGTTTTTCTAAATTTTCTTTAACTTTATTTTCATGACCTGAATATGTGTTGACAACATACCAGCGTCTTCCTTCATCATTCATTCCTGACATACTAATTCATCCCCAATGCTCTTAAGATTAACGCAATGACTGCATCACTCGCATAAAAATATACTCCAAATAAAAAACAAAAAACTAATACAACAACTGAATTATAAGCTAACTCTTTTTTTGTTAACCAATGAATATTCTTAATTTCTGCACGAATACCTTTTAGTGTACACCATTCTCTGAACTTCATGTTTACCCTCCTATTTTGTTTCTCTGTGGATTGTATGTTTTCCACATTTTTTACAATATTTTCTTAACTCAAGTCTTTCAACATTTAATCTTTTATTTTTAGTAATTGAATAATTACGTGATAAACATTCACTACATACCAAAATAACTTTTTGTTTCATGTCCATCACTCCTTTACGTTTTTATAATTTAACACATTTATTTTAGCTCGTCAATGCCTACTATTTTCTTTGAATAGCGATAAGCCGCATTATAGACACTTTTAACCGAAATATGAAGCTTTTCAGCAATTTCTATCTCTTTATAACCTGCTTTCTTATATTCCATAACTTGTTTTTCACGTAATGATATTTTAGCTTCAATTTGCGTCGAATAATATGTTGTTGTTTCCTTAATCATCAGATGAGCTTCAGGCTGATAGCGCTCATGTAAATCAGCCACCATATCAATATAACGTGTTTCTTTATCACTATTTATATAACTATCCAATGACATAATACTTTGACCCATACGATAACAGATATCTTTATTAACACGCATCAGACTAAACAAGCGTTTTGTGATAGCTGTTTTCATAAATGTCATCAAGCTGGCCTTTTGATCATCTCGATAACTATCCAGTATATCATCAAATCCCATCATTGCCATTTGAATAAAATCTTCATACTCGTATCCACTGACAAAATAACGTCTAAAAGCCAGCACCCATTTTCCTACTAGACGATAATAGCGTTGATATAACAGTTCCTGTGCTGCCATACTTCCACATCGCATCAAATATACCAATTCATCATCACAGATGTAGCTTTTCATGCTACCTCCTTTCTACTTTAAAGGATGACGTGAATTGTAAATCTGATAAAGGATAACTGCCGTTGCGACAGATGCATTTAAAGAAGTCACATGTCCCTTCATCGGTAAGACAACATTCATATCACAATGTTTCTTAACCAGACGTGAAATTCCAAAACCTTCAGAACCAATCACAACAACAAGAGGCATATTATAATCAATAGCACGATAATCCTGCGATTCATCTAAATCGCATCCTACAACCCAATAACCTCTTTTTTTCAAGTCATCTAGTGTTCTCGAAAGATTTGTAACTTGGGCAACTTTGACATGATCAATAGCTCCCGTAGATACTTTCGCAACCGTTGGAGACAAACCTACACTACGATTTTTACCAATAATAACACCGTCTACTTCAATCGCATCACAAGTACGCAAGATAGCCCCTAAATTATGTGGATCTTCCAGACCATCCAGCATGAGTAATAATGGCTGTTTGTGAGCAGGAATGGCCTCAATCATTTCATCTAGTGTGTAATAACGATAACTTTCAACCTGTGCCACAACTCCCTGATGAACAACATGTCCGACCATTTGTTCTAACTCATCTTTATGAGACACCATATGAACTTTTACTTTTTTAGCTTTCGCCAAAGCCATCACTTTATCATCTTTAGCATTCTTCAATACATAAACCTCATAAACCGGTTTATTTCCCTTTAAAGATTCTATAACTGTGTTTTTTCCATAAATATATTGTCTCATAATTTTTCACTCCATGCGTCTCAGATTTGTCTCGATTTTTTCTCATATTCATAAACAAATTGTTTAAACATCTCAAATATTTCTTTGATTCTTTCTTGTTTTTTTTCTAAATACAAATGTCCAATCAATGCTTCAAATCCAGTTGATTGATTATAAACCAATACAGATGTATTTTTAGGAACATGTCGACTCTTGGCATTTCTTCCTCTTTTATAAATACGAATTTCTTCCTCATTCAACCATTGATTTTCTATTGCTTTTTGCATAAACGCTGCCTGTGCCTTCGCACTTACAAACAATTTTGATTCCTTTTGAAGCCAGTCAGGTTTCATAATTCCCTTTTCTATCAATAAATACTCTCTGACATAAACTTCAAAAACACTATCTCCTAAATACGCTAAAGCTAAAACATTCATCAACTCTGGTTTCATTATATAATTCCTTTGTCCTGTAACTCTTTTCTTAAAAGATCAGCTTTTTCAAAATTCTTTTCGCTTTTTTCTTTTTGCCATTGTTGATATAATGCGATATCTTCATCACTCAACTGTTTTGTCTGATGAACAAATCCCATTGTATCCAACATATGAATCAATGTCTGATAACCTTCAGAAATCTGATGATTATCTTTATCTTTTACACGCATCAACTGATTTAAGACTTTCACCTGTCCTAAAATCTGTGTTAAAGCTAAAGATGTATTTAAATCATCACTTAAGGCAGCCACCATTTCATCAACCGATTCTTTACAATAACTTTGTTCTAAACAATGATGAACCTGCAAATACAAAGAAGCCTGCTTCAAAATATTTTCTACTTTTTCTACTTCTTTTTTCACATTTGTCAAAACTTCATCTGTAAAATTTAAGGGATTACGATAATGCGTAGATAACATTAACCATTTATACACATTACATCCTAATTGTTCTAATAAATCCTTTGCCCATAAAACATTTCCTAAAGATTTTGACATCTTCTGATTATTAATATTAATCATTTGATTATGCATCCAAATATGGGCAATAGGATGGTGATGACAAGCCATAGATTGAGCAATTTCATTTTCATGATGAGGGAATTTTAAATCCTGTCCACCCCCATGAATATCAATACGTCCATTTTCAAAAATATCATTAATCATCACAACACATTCAGTATGCCATCCAGGTCTTCCTTTTGACCAGGGACTATCAAACTGAATACCTTCATCCGTCTTTTTCCACAAAGCAAAATCAGTTGGGCTTTCTTTTTTATCATTATCATCAACACGTTCACTCGCTCCTGCAATCAGATCTTCAATCTTGATTCCTGAAAGCATCCCATACTCCTTAATCTTTGTGACTCTAAAATAAACATCTCCATCGACTTCATAAGCATAGCCCTGCTTAACCAAGTCTGCAATAAAATCAATAATCGGTTGCATTGTTTCTGTAACACGTGGTGCATAAGTTGGAAACAGTAAATTTAATCCACGTCTGACATCTTCATAAGCTTTGATATACTTATCAGTTAATTCTTTTTCTGTAATGCCTTCTTCTTTTGCAGCTTTGATGATTTTATCATCAACATCTGTAAAATTAGAAACAAAAGTGACTTTATAACCTAAATATTCAAAAGTTCTTCTTAAAACATCAAAAACAATCATTGGACGCGTATTTCCAATATGCACATAATTATAGACTGTCGGTCCACATACATAAATACTGACTTCTCCTTCTTTAATTGGCACAAACTCTTCTTTTTGGTTCGTTAATGAATTAAACAGTCTCATTTTCT
Source organism: Massilimicrobiota sp. mt181 (assembly GCF_055420065.1). Classification (NCBI taxonomy): domain Bacteria; kingdom Bacillati; phylum Bacillota; class Erysipelotrichia; order Erysipelotrichales; family Erysipelotrichaceae; genus Massiliimicrobium; species Massilimicrobiota sp. mt181. The sequence goes on along the minus strand of NZ_JBVAYN010000001.1, from coordinate 213,968 downwards.
GTCCTCCTTAAATAAAAAAGCAAATGATAAAGACTTGATATCGATTTACTTTATCATATGCTTTATAAATGCTTTATCATATATCTTATTATACTATAACAAATTCACTTTTGTTAATCAAGATTAATGATGAACTGTCAACGATTGTAAATATTGTGATACCACCGTCTTATTTTCATCATAGATATTTTCTGGAGCCTGGTAGGCATAAATATAACTGGCTTCATCTGTGAAATAGACCATCTGCATAAATTTCATCCCTGAAGCCTGATAGACTCCTGTAAATTCATAGCACTCTATACCACTAGGAATGGTTCTTTGAGCATACTGAACATGAATAGCCCCATCTTCTTCTAGTTGCCCTTCATATAACTGAGGTAATTCATCTAATATATTATCTGTATCATCAATAACGGTTGCATAAGAATACATCTCATTATTTTTTACAAAACGTACATCTTTCTGATTCTCATTATTGATATCTAATTCGAAATCTTTAGGGTAGTAAAAAGAAACCTGATTAGCAACTTCATATAAAGTTCCATCGCGTTCGATAGCGATTTTTTCATCCTTTTTTCCACATGCAAAAAGACCGAAAATCATCATAATGACGATAAAAATCTTCATTGAAGTGTTCATTTTCTTCCCTCCTTACCAAAACATTGTACTAAACTCAATCATGAAAATCAAATAAAATTTCTTAAGTAAATAAAAGAGACAGGTTTCCCTATCCCCTTTATTAATCTAACAATGAATTGAAAACTTTCAAATAGGCATCAGCACTTTTATCCCAATCAAGTTTCGCTTCCATTGCACGATGAACTAATCCTTGCCATTTTTCTTTATCCTGATAAACCTTTAATGCATAATCAATAATATCCATCATTTCGTGAGCATTATAGTTTTTAAAACTAAATCCATCACCAGTATTTTCATATTCATTATAAGGTTCAACACTATCTTTGAGTCCACCAGTTTCTCTGACAATTGGAATTGTTCCATAACGCAAAGACATCATCTGTGATAAACCACAAGGTTCAAATAATGACGGCATTAAGAACATATCGCACCCCGCATAGATACGGCATGATAATCCAAAATCATATTTCAGATTTAATGATAATTTCTGATTATGATAAGCCGCTATAGCTTTGAGTGGTTCTTCATATTTTTGATCACCAGCACCCAAAATCACAACCTGGACATCACGCTTCATCAATTCATCCATACGATTAATAATTAAATCCAATCCCTTTTGCCAAGTTAATCTTGTGACAATACCAATCAATGGAACATCTTTATCTTCTGGCAATCCACATTCTTTTTGTAAAGCCAGTTTATTGATAACTTTCTTTTCATCAACATTTGTAATATCAAAATGTTCCACAATTTCAGGATCCGTTGCTGGATTGATTGTTTCATAATCAATACCATTTAAAATACCATACAAATCATGTCGACGCATTTGTAAAATATTTTGTAATCCTTCACCAAAACTATCTGTTAAGATTTCTTGGGCATATGTTGGTGAAACAGTTGTAATAATATCACTATAGAAAATAGCTGCTTTCATCATATTGAAACATCCATCATTTCGACAGTTTCCATTATAATATAAATAATTATCTAATCCAAAATGGTCGCTCAACAAAGCAGGATCGCATTTTCCCTGATATGCAATATTATGGATTGTAAAGACAATTTTTATACCTTGATAATATTCATAATAAGCATATCTTTCTTTGTAAAGTGTTGCAATCATGGCAGTCTGCCAATCATGTAAATGCAAGATATCAGGTTTGATATCAATATGTGATAATAATTCCAAAACCGCAAAATCAAAATAAGCAAATCTTTCATTATCATCATCATAACCATATAATCCCGGTCTTCTGAAATATTGTTCATTATCAATGAAATAATAAGTCACACCATCATATTCAGCTTTGAAAACACCACAATAGCATTTTCTCCATCCTACCCAGATATCATAGTTTGTCACATACTCAATCGTATCAGCTAATTTCATATCCTGATACTTAGGTAACACAACAATACATTCATGTCCCTTTTGAACAAGAGCTTTAGGAAGTGAACCTAAAACATCAGCCAAACCACCTGATTTAATGTAAGGGTTTGCCTCACTTGTCGCAAATACAATTCTCATTAAACAACATCCCCTTCTTTAACGTAAAGTGGTTCTCCTTCTCCAATAAGTTCTTTTTTCTTCTCAACACGAGCATCCTTATCAATAACCACGTTTTCCAAATGAGCACCAGCACAAACTTTAGATCCATTTAAAATAATACAATTTTTCACAACTGCATTTTTACCAATAGTGACATTACGTGACAAGATACATCCATCAACTTCTCCATCAATGATAGCTCCATTAGCCACAAATGATTTTTTAACAACAGCATTTTTCAAATATTTTGTTGGTGGAGTATCATTTGTATTGGTAAAGATTGGCCATGTACTCTTGAAGACTTGAGTAGAAATATCCATATCAAGGAATTCCATACTCACTTTATAATAAGCTTCATAAGAATCAATACATCTTGCAAATCCTTTATATTCATATGCCATAATCTTTTTCTCATCACATAAGTATGCAAGCGTATCTCTTAAATTAAAGAATGAACTAATTTTTTGAGCAAAATTAATTAATTTCAACAAAGTCTTTTTATTAATAACATATGTTTCCAAAGAAATATTTCTTTCTTTTCTATTTCCTTTATTATTTTTGATTTCCATAACTTGTTTACCTTTTAAACGTAAGAAATCAGATCCAACAAAAGCTTCATCAGCATTATCGATTTTTTGATAGACCATTGTAATTTCTGCACCAGATTTTGCATGTGCATCTACAACATCAGCATAATTCATTGTTGTAATAATATGTGCTGGTGCAATGATAACATAATCAGCCTTTGATTTTTCAAGAAATGCAATATTTTCCACAATATTATTGATATCATGATTATACATTGGACTATTAGCATATTTTTCATTATATAAGAGTGAAACTCCCCCTGATTTAGAGTTAAAATTCCAAGAGTTTCCATTTCCCAAGTGTTTAAACAATGATCTTGGTTTTTCCTTAATCAAAATCCCAACATTATCCACATTAGAATTTGACATGTTTGATAAAACAAAGTCAATAATTCCATAACGACCTAAGAAGCTTACAGAAGCTACCGGTCTTCTTTCTGTTAAACCTTTATATGAAACATCAGAGTGTAAATTTATATATCCAACTACTTTTGCCATCTCGTTAACCCCCCTCTATTATGCATTGTCACTGACAAGTTCCACTTCTTTAGCTTCTTTATTGATGACGTCAGTTGATTTAATGACAACACCTTCATCAACAATAGCTTTGTAGATTTCTGCGCCTTCTTCTACCAATACACCTGGCATTAAGACAGAATCAACAACCTTAGCACCTTCACCAATATATACATTGTTGAATAAAACAGAACCTTCTACATCACCATTAACGATACAACCTTGAGTTACAAGCGAATGTTTCACTGTCGCTTCTTCTCCAATAATCTGAGGTTTACTCAATGTATCTTCAGTATAGATTTTCCAATCTTTCTTAACATTATAAAGATCTAACTCTTTATCATCTAACAAGTCCATATTGGCTTGCCATAAACTTTCAACAGTTCCGACATCTTTCCAATAACCAGAGAATTCGTAAGCATATAATTTTTTCTTATCCTCTAACATCATTGGAATGATATTCATACCAAAGTCATGTTTACTGTTTTCATCTTTTGCATCTTCAATTAAGTATTTTCTTAATTCCTTATAAGTAAAAATATAGATACCCATAGATGCTAATGTTGATTTTGGTTTTTCAGGTTTTTCTTCAAATTCATAAATAGAACCATCTTTATTTGTATTCATAATACCAAAACGGCTTGCTTCTTTTAAAGAAACATTTAAAACAGCGACTGTTAAATCAGCACCTTTTTCTTTATGCGCTGCCAACATTTCAGCATAATCCATTTTATAGATATGGTCACCTGATAAAATCAAAACATATTCAGGATCATATTGATCCAAGAAGCTGATATTTTGATAAATAGCATCAGCAGTTCCTGCATACCAAGTTGCTCCTACACCCCCTCTTTCACGAGCTGGTAAGATAGCCGCTAACGAATTATTTCCATCAAGACCCCACTTTGTTCCAGCACCAACATATGTTCCAAGTAGGACTGATTCATATTGTGTTAAAACACCTACAACATCAATTCCTGAATTTGCACAGTTACTTAAAGGAAAGTCTATAATTCTATATTTTCCTCCAAAATGTACAGCAGGTTTCGCTACTTTTGCAGTTAATGCTTCTAGACGTGTACCACGCCCTCCAGCTAAAATCATCGCAACAATTTCTTTTCCCATATTTTTTCCTCCTCAATTGTGATTATGAAAGTGCTTACCTATGCTTTTATTTTATCACAATCTTTTTTAAAAAAATACTATTTCATGTCAATTTAATTAAAATTTTTTATTAAATTTTTAGCCATTTCAAATATGCTTGAACTCATCAATATTTTTTAAATTGAAGCAACTTTTTTATTTTTTTTCATATATTAAACAGAGGTGATTACAATGTCTCCGAGAATCATACACAACGATTCTGATGTTGATTTACTGGCTCGCATTATGAAAGCAGAAGCCCTTGGTGAAGGCGAAGAAGGCATGCTGATGGTTGGCAATGTCGTCGTTAATCGTGTTGTTGCAAACTGTGATGTCTTTAGAAACACACGTACCATTTCTGAAGTTGTTTATCAAAAAAATGCCTTCTCCGGTGTTGGGCAGCCTTTATTTAACCAACCTGTCAACGCCAAAGAAAAAGAGTTAGCATTACGTAATATTGATGGCTATCGTATTGAGCCAGCAACAAACGCTCTCTGGTTTAAAAATCCCGGCAGCAATGTCTCCTGTCCTCAACAATTCTATGGTGAATTAAGTGGACGTTATAAAAATCATTGTTTTTATGCCCCAGGTGCAAAATTAAATTGTGACTTATAGGAGGAGTATATGGATACAAATAATCAAACACCCGTTCCCGGATCTCAGACTTCATCTTTACCAACACCTATCTCTGAACAGACTTATCTGGAAAATATTTTACGTTTAAATGTTGGTAAACTAGGTACTTTTTATTTTACTTATACTGGCAGTGATGACTGGCGTGATCGTGTCTACAAAGGTATCATTGAACAGGTAGGTAGAGATCATTTTGTTGTGAGAGATCCTAAAAATCAAAAGTATTATATTTTTCAATTTGTTTATTTCGTTTGGGCAGAATTTGATGAACCGATTAACTTCAATACACGATAAAAGGGAAACATACGCATTTCCCTTTTATAATCTATTTTTCTTCTTTTTGTAATTCAATCAAATGTTTTCGCACTTTCGAAATAAAATGAAGTGATCCTGTCACCACAATATGCTGTTTTTTAATATAAGCTGTCTGCAGTGCTTCTGTATAGCTTTTGACAATCGTCATATGAGGTCGTGGCTGAATTGTCGCAAGATCAATTGCTCTTTCATCCTGGAATGTTGTTATATAGACATGATAACCTGCTTTTAACATTTCATCCAGCATTTCATCAACATCACGATCATTAAGACATGAGAACACAATAGCCACATTCTTTTCTTTTTTGACTCTTAACGTCTGCAACAAAGCCTGAATACCAGGCATATTATGGGCACCATCTATATCAACCTGCACATCATGATAAGGCAATGTTTCATAGCGCCCCTTCCATGCAGCATGTTCAACTGCAGGCGTTGTAACTAAAGGATCCAGTTTAATCAGTTTAGAAGCAATCGTTAAAGCCAATCGTGCATTCGTCACCTGATAGATACCTTGATTTTCCAGTGTAAAAGCCATATCACGATATCTAAAATGGAATGGATAACGAGAGACCTGATATTCTGGCACAACATACATAATGGCTCCCATTGCATCGCATTGTTCTTGAAAACGTGCTAAAATCGTTCCTTTGGTTTCACTAGTAATAAACATCTGATTAGGTTTGATAATTCCCATCTTTTCATTAATGATATCATAAATATCTCCCAGCTGTTTTTGATGGTCAAGACCAATATTTGTGATAGCACTGACAATAGGATCAATCACATTTGTCTTGTCATTTTGACCACCAATTCCTGTTTCAATAATACGATAATCTAAATCCAAAGACTGGAAATAAGCCAGCATAATCAAGACATCAATCTCAAACATAGATAACTGATCTTCTTCAATAACGGTATAGTACTGATTCAGATATTTCAGTAAATCTTCATCACTGATAGGAACATCATCCACACGAATACGATCATTATGACAAATCAAATAAGGTGAAGTAAAAGTCCCAACTTTATATCCATGAGCATTTAAAATACTTCTTAAATAATTAACAGTTGAACCTTTTCCATTTGTTCCAGCAATATGAATCATATTCTTTTGTTTCATAAGAATATGGCATTTATTTAAAGTTTCTCTAAACTGATCAATTGTTCTTTTGCTTCTTTTTGATTCAATATATGCAATAGCTTCATCAATATCAGTAAACATTAGCGAATCCTCCAATCTATAGGTTCAATTCCTTGGCTGATTAAAAACTGATTTGTGCGTGAGAATGGTTTAGAGCCAAAAAAGCCACGATAAGCAGATAAAGGTGAAGGATGAGGACTTGTAATAATACAATGCTTTGATGAATCAATCATTTTTGCTTTATCAATAGCCTGTCTTCCCCATAAAATAAAAACTAAAGGTTTTTCTCTTTGATTTAATGCTTCAATAATATGATTAGTAAATATTTCCCATCCTTTTTCTTTATGAGAATTAGCACGATGTGCCTGCACTGTTAAAACCGTATTCAATAAAAGAACACCTTGATGTGCCCAAGCTGATAAATCGCCATGCGATGGAATATCAATACCCACATCATCATGAGCTTCTTTATATATGTTCACAAGACTTGGAGGAATCTGAACTCCCTTGGCAACACTAAATGCCAAACCATTTGCCTGATTTTCTTCATGATAAGGATCTTGTCCAATAATAACAACCTTAATATCATCATAATCCTGAAAGTTAAAGCAATGAAAAATACGATTGCGTGGTGGATAGACTGTATGTATCTGATATTCATGATTCACAAATGCTTCCAGCTGTTTATAATACGGAAGCTCTCGTTCATGGTTAATAATTGTTTTAAAATCCATTATAAAATAAACCTTTCTACAATTTCAGCAATAACCCCTTGATTATTATCAGCTTCCGTAACGATATCACATGCTTTTTTCACATCATCCACCGCATTTGCCGCAGCCACTGATAAACCAGCTACTTTTAACATCGGTAAATCATTATAATTATCTCCCACAGCAATACATTCAGACAAATCAACACCAATAATTTCCGCCAAATGCTTCAATCCTTGTCCTTTATCCACACCAATCTTATTAAACTCCATATAACGATTTGATGAATAGCTAACAGCACATGTTCCCTTCACAATATCCTGCATCTGAGGTTCAAGACTCATCAAATAAGGCACATCAACATTTTGGTAGAGAATTTTAGAAATAGGAACATCCTTTAAAAAGTCCATAGAATTCTCTTCCATAATTTCACATTCAACCTTTTGATCATGAATTCTCTGTGCTTCAGATTCAGATAAATTAAAAACATAAACTTTATCCTTTGTATAAATGTGCTGACAAACATCCTGATGTAATCCAAATTCAAAAATCTCTTTTGTTTTTTCAAAAGATAATCCTTCAAAATATAAAAGTTGATTATTTTTATTTTCTGTTAAAGCTCCACCATTAAAAGACAAAACATATTCTTTTTCAACATCATATAATCCCAGCAATTTTAAATCACGTTGGATAGACATAAACCCACGTCCTGTTGCTGGTACAAATTTCACACCTTTTTCTTTTGCTTTTTTAATCAAATCAATATTTCTTTGACAAATTACATGCTGATCATTCAATAGAGTCTCATCCATATCACTTGCGATTACCTTATATTTCATCATGACTATCTCCTCTCAAAATAAACTTTTCAATAACTTCCTTGACCGCTCCCTGATCATAATCCACTTCAGTCACATAATCAGCCTGCGCTTTAATATCATCATGCGCTCCTGCAACACAAACACCTAAACCAGCTTCCTGAAGCATAGAAATATCATTATAATTATCTCCAATCGCAATCACATCTTGACAATTAATATGTAAATAATCAGCCAGCCATTTGAGCGCTGCACCTTTGCTAACCCCTAAAGGATTAAACTCTAAATAACGATAAGATGAATAGCTGATTGAAAATTGCTTTTTAATATCTTCTGGTAAATCTTTTTCAACACGCTTTAAATAATCCATATCAGGTTTAACATATAAAAACTTCGCAATCTTTTCATTTTTTAAAAAATCCATATGATCATCATCTATCACTGAAAACGCCGCTTTTTGAGCTGTTTTTCTTGCAATCTCTGTGGGATCTGCTTTAAATAAATAACAATGATCTAATGTAAAAATCATAATACATACATCATAATTTTTCCCTAAATCAAAAAGTTGTTGTGCCTGCGCAAAAGTCAACCCCTGAAAAGATAATATTTTCGCATTCTGATTCTCTACAATCAAACCACCATTAAAACATATTGAATATTCATGCGCTTTTTGAGACGTTCCTATTTCTTTGAGAATCTCTTCAATCATAGGAAATGAACGTCCTGTCGCTGGAACAAACTTGACATTCTGAAGTTGTTTGATAGCTTCCTGATTAAACTTAGGAACATGATGATGAACCAATAAGGTTTCATCTAAATCGGATAAAATCATACGATACATACTATTCCTCCCCATATAAAAACGTCATGAATAAAGGCACTCTTTGACGCCATTCACTTTCATTATGATGGGCACCTGCAAAATAGTGCATCTCTAAGTTTTGAACTTTAGGAAGCAGTTGTTCATAAACCATCTGATTACTTTCTATGTACCATTGATTAATCACTTCATCGTCTCCACTTTCAAATTCTCCTAAATCTAGATAGAAACGATTTTGGCTCTGATATTCATGATGTTGAATCACATCTTTAAATTCATCAACATAAAACCAGAAAGCCGTTGATAAAGCAGCACACTTTACGAAAACTTCAGGATATTGAAAGGCAGCATAAGCACTAATAACTCCTCCCATAGAGCTTCCAACAATCCCGGTATTATTCTTTTGCGTACGAAAGCGACGATCAATGTAAGGCTTGAGTTCATCTTTAAGCCAGTCAATATAAACTTGACCTTCCCCACCAATAATGAAACCCTTTTGTCCAGTTTCTTGAAACGAAAGTTCTTCATTAATAGGCCATGGTCCATATTCATCCATACGTTTAAAACCTTCTTCATTACAGGGAATAGCCACCAAAATAATATCCATCTTCGTTTTTTTGACATATTCTAAAAAGCCCCAGCTGATACCACTGTATGATGTTGCATCAAAAAAAGCATTTTGTCCATCCTGAATATACAAGACTGGATAATCTTTATTTTGTTGATAATAATCATCTGGCAAATAGACCGTAATTTCTCGTTTTCTTTCTAATGCCTTTATCGGAAAACTAAACGAAATAAACATTGAACAACCTCCTTTGTATAAGACAAAAAAATAAGCGCAAGCTTATTTCTCTGTTTCTGGTAATTTCACAACTTCTTCTCCATCCTCAGGAAAGATATACTGTTCTCTAGCGTATCTGGCAACATAATCGTCATCACTAAGCAACTCTACTTCTTCTGACAATTCCTGCTTTTCTTTCTCTAGTTCTGCTTTTCTTTCTTGTAATTGTGTCAACTGTTGCTTTTGTCCAACTACGCGATAAGCATTCATCCCAAGTGTATAGATAAGCAATGCAGAAATACCAATATAGATGAATCCTAAAAATTTTTTATATCTTGGTGTTTTCTTTTTTGCCATTTTTTCTTCATCCTTCCTATTCTTTTTTGTATTATACCATTAATATAACGAAAAAAGAAGATAAAAGGTGAGAATATTCTTTTGAAAATACGAATCATTTTTTCTAAATACCACAAAACATAATAGGCATAATAATGACAATAAAACACATATCCTAAAAAAACAAAAATAAAAAAATACAACCTCAAAATACCTTCATTAAAGAAAACCAATCCATAAAAATAAAGAACACCAAATGCCATAGCAATAAAAACCTGCAAGATACATCTAATCAACGATGGTATTTTATACAATAATCGATTCACAATATGATAAACACCTGTCATCACAAAACCAAACAGAAAAGAGTAAAACAGGCATTGAAACTGTGTTATTAATGACATTATTTCAACAATTTATTAAAGACTTTTTCTTTAGGATGAACTTTCTTTTTATGATCAGAGACATAACTGATACTATCAATATTTCCTTTGATACTGACTTCATTTTGATCCTGATCTAATCGTACCAGCGTAAGTTCACTTCCTGTGATATTGAGATAACCTAGCGATGTTTCAATCAGGAATTCATAAGCATCAAAACTTTCAATCTTCTTAACACCTGTTAATTCTAAAGTCTTACGATCCTTTAAACATACATGATGATAAGGTGTCTGTTCAAAATGTAAACTATTATCCATATCCAACCCTCCTACATCAACATATGCTTATTTTTCTCATTTATGCAAAAAAAGAGATTACAATATAACCTCTTCCTTTCTTTGTTCATCAATAATTTCATATAACATATGACTATCATCTTTCAAAACATGTTCTCTTAATTCTAATACTTTCACTGTCAAAACACTGCGACCAAATTCCACTTCAATAATATCTCCAATTTTAAGCTTTGTAGATGGTTTTGCAATCTTTCCATTGACTTTCACCCTTGAAGCTTCACTCATTTCTTTTGATAAAGTTCTTCTTTTAATAATACGTGATACTTTTAAAAATTTATCTAAACGCATGCTTCTATTTCCTCCTCGATAATATCTTTCACAAACTCCAATAAAGTCTGATCCATCTGATAATATGGTGTCTGATGACTTAACATCAGTAGTGCCCCTTGAACTTCCTGTTCATAACACAATGGATAAAGAGTCACAGTTTCCTGTTTTCCATAAAAATCCATTGTCAATTCAATCTGTTCTTTCTTTTGCTTCAACAATAACATTAAATCCTTTGTCAATTCTCTTCTTTGATATTTAGCCAATCCATCAGACGAACAAACAACAATACAATTTTGGTCACATAACAAAAAAGTATTATGATATTTTGTATGTAGACGTTCCAATAAAATCTGAATCGTTGGACTTAATTTATGCAACATTGAAAATTTCGTCAAAATAATATGATGATGTTCCACTGTAAAAGAAACACTCTCACCTTCTTTAAGCATCAACTGCTTTCTAATTTCTTTAGGAATCACGATTCTTCCCAAATCATCAATTCTTCGTACCATTCCTGTTGTTTTCATGACTCTTTCACCTCAAATATTCATTTGATATTATTATATCCACTCCCAGCTCTTTTAATCGCTGATATTCATGAAAATCCGGCGCTGTCCATGATACAACAAAAATATGATTCTTTTTTAATTCTGCCATTCTCTTTTCATTCAATAATGTATACTCAGGATGAAAAGCAGCAATCTGATATTTCATCAGTTCCTGATATTTTTGAGTATACTGATCTTCAATCAAATAACCAAGATAAGCATTTGAATCCAATTCTTTCATACGCAACAATGATGGTAGATAAAATGATGAATAATATATATCTTGAGCCACTCCATATTGATTGACCAATTCCCAAACTTTCTTTTCAATATTTTCATAATGAATCACATCTGTCTTTAATTCAATATTGACTTTGATAGGATGATTTTGCATAAAAGATAGTAAATCCTCTAATAATGGTAAAGCATAAAATCCCGGTTGACCATTTCCAAACGAAAATTCTTTCAATTCTTCATAAGTATAATCATAAATATATCCCTGTCCATTGCTGGTACGATCAATTGTCTCATCATGAATCAGAACCAGTCTTCCATCTTTTGTCATATGAACATCTGTCTCTATACCATCAAATCCTTTTTCATAAGCTTTTTGAAAAGCTTCCATTGTATTTTCAGGATACCTGGCACTATAACCTCTGTGTGCAAATAATTTCATATCTTTCTCCCCTTACATATGTTATAATATTATACAACAATTGCGAGGTGTTAGAAATGATTAAAGCTATATTTTTTGATATTGATGGAACTCTTTTGTCACATCAGAGTCAAAGCGTTCCTTTATCTACCAAAAAAGCGCTTCATCAACTTAAAGAAAAAGGAATTTATACTTTTATTGCGACAGGCAGACATATTTCTGAAATGAGAGATTTACCATTAGATGATTTGGAATTTGAAGGATATATCACATTAAATGGTCAATATTGTTATAACCAGCACGGAGTCATATATGATTTACCAATTGATTCTCATGATATTGAAAATATTTTATTCTATATGGAACAGCATCCTTTCCCATGTATTTTCGTAGAAGATCAGCAAATGTATATCAATTATCATAATCAGGATGTGGAAACTGTTCAAAAAGCTATATCGACACCATTGCCTGACTTAGGTGATTTAAAACGTGGTCTGACTCATCCCATTTATCAGGTTATTCCCTATGGTATCACTTCACAAATAGAACAGGATATCCTCAAACAAATGCCTCATTGTAAATGGACACGCTGGCATGATTTAGCTATTGATATCATTCCTCAAAATGGTGGAAAACAAAATGGTATTTTAGAAGTCTTGAAATACTATCATATCTCTTTAGATGAAACAATGGCTTTTGGTGATGGTTTCAATGATATTGATATGCTGGAACTCGTCAACATTGGCATTGCGATGGGCAATGCACAAGATGAAGTAAAACAGAAAGCCGATGAAATTACTGAAGATATTGATCATGATGGTATCTATAAGGCACTCAAAAAGCATCACTTAATAGATGAGTGATGCTTTCTTTTTTTATTGTGTTAAAACTTCTGTAATAACTGGAACAACCTGTTTCTTTCTTGAAATAACACCTGGTAAACTTGCCTGTTGATCAACCAGTTCCACTCCAAATGCTGTTTCAACATAGTCTTTACGTGGACCTGCGACAAGCACTTCACTTGTTGCATTAATAACATCTGTTAAAAGCAACATTGTGAATTCCATATGATTATCTTTAGCAACTTGTTCCATATAATCCAGCATATCTTTCTTATATGGTGCAAAACCTTCAATATCCATCGTATTGACTTGAGCAACACCAACTGATAAATCTCCAAATGTGAACTTCTTGTAATCCTGATTGAAGATTTCTTCCACTGTTTTACCAGCCAATGAAGTTCCTGCCTTGAACATGCTCATACCAAATTCAACGATATCAACGCCTGCAATTTGAGCTAATTCTTTCGCAATTTTTGTATCTGTTGGTGTACATGTAGGAGATTTAAACAATAATGTATCACTGATAATAGCTCCTAACATTAAACCTGCCATATCAGCTGGTATTTCTACCCCATGTTCCTTATAACATTTAGCAACAATTGTTGCTGTACATCCAACTGGTTCAGCTCTAAATAAAACAGGTCCGACAGTCTGAATATCAGCAACTCTATGATGATCGATGATCTCTAAAATCTCCGCTTCTTCGATACCATCAATCGCTTGACTTCTTTCATTGTGGTCGACTTGAATCACTTTCTTTTTCATACCATTTAAAACCTGATAGCGTGAAATAGAACCTACAACTCTTCCCATAAAGTCAAGAACTGGATAACTACGATAACGCGTTTCACTCATGACTTCTCTGACATAATCCACTGTATCATCAGTTGAGAATGTTGTTAAACCACCTTTTTGCATAACATATTCAACAGGTACAGCCTGGATAATCTGTTGTGATGTCATAAATGTATTAAATGGTGTTGAAATAATACTAATATGTCTATCAATACATTGTTGTAATAATTCCTTAGATATACTCAATGATCCAGTTAAAATAATCAATGATATCTTCGCATTCATTAAATGTTCTATCGCTTCATCACGATCTCCACCAACAATAACAACATCATTTTCATGAACACGTTTCCCTGCTTCTTCTCCTGTCATTGCTGCAATATGAATTTCACCTTTGATTGTCTTTAACTGTTCATCTAAATAAAGAATGCTCGCATCTAATGTATCAATAACATTTTCAATCGGTGTATTCGCTTCTTTTAAAATCTGGCTATCCCATTGATCCATATATCCTTCAATGATATTAGATGTTGATAACAGTCCTAACAATTGACTATGATCATCCAAAACAGGTGCACTTTTTAAATTCTGTTGCTTCATTAATGACCAAGCTGTTTTTAAAGTCAGTTCTTTAGAAAACACTGTGACTTTATCATATTCTAAATCTTCCACTGTCTGTTTAACAGTTTTTAATAAAACTGGTATTTCCGTATGGAATCTTTTTAAAATGTATTCCGTTTCTTTATTAATTTCTCCCAGTCTGACTGGTACAGCATTGTAGCGCCCTATTGTAAACAAAAAATTGGCATAAGCAATAGCACTACAGATAGAATCACTATCCGGATTTTTATGACCACTTACAAAAACAATATCTTTCATGTCTATCCCCTTTCCTTACATTTTCTTTAGATATCGATAAATTGTCGGCTCACTGACAGCTAATTTTTCAGCCACCAGAACAATAGCACCCTTCACCTTAAAAGTTCCTTTTTCCTGTAAATATTTAACAACTTTTATCTTTTCTTCAACATTCAGTCTTTCGACTAAAAAATAACTTGGAAATCCCATTTTTTCTAAACATTCCTTAATGTATTTATCAATCATCTCATCTAGAGGAGATGATAAAATTTCAATAGGATTATCAAGTTTAAATTCAACATCTTTTTGTTCTTTAATACCTAAAATTCTTTTCAAAGTACTTTGAATATATTCATAATCAGAAATGTTGACATTAATGCAAAGCATACCTATTGGCATGTCTTTTCCATCTTCTTTGATAAAATATGTTGCTGAACGAAGCAATTTGCCATCACTACCTGTTGTCTTATAATTCATCACATAATCGTGATCCTTATACTGTTGTGTTTCTAAATAATGAATGGATAAATTAGATAGCTTCGCACCTATTTCCCTACCAGAAATATGACTATTTGCGATAGCAACAATTTCCTGCTCTTTGGAAGTGAGATCATGAAGTGCAACTTCGACATTGTCACCTAATGCCTCTCCTAAAAATTCAACCAATTTTGCATAAGGTTCTAATAATTTATACATGAATTTCGCCTCCAGAGAAATTATACACTATATTGCCAAAAAGAGATAGCTTTTTTTATCATGATAAAAAAATTTATAAAGGCTTTTGATCATTCCCATAAACACCTTTTATAAATGAAAAAAAGTTGGCATAACACCAACTTAATCAATGACTTTTATACCACCATATTTTCTAATCTTTAAGATATGACAGCTTCCTTCTCCAAAGTATTTTTCAATATCAGCTTTATAAGTTGCGACATAATCATCCTCAACAAAAGCCTGGATAGTTCCTGCAAAACCACCACCATGAACACGGCAAACGCCATGTGTTTTTAATATATCTTCAGATAAAGCTAAGGCTAAAGACACAGCCTGCTGTTCAACATAATGATTAGAATAAATATTTTGCAAATATTTAAATGAACTTTCTCCAGAAGCTTTAACAACATCTTTAAACGTTTCAAAATCATCTTGTTTTAAAGCCTCAACGGCCTGTTGAACACGTTTATTTTCTTTAAAAAGATGAATAGCTCTTAAAACAGCACGATCGTTTGTTGCCTCTCTGACTTCTGGTAAATGTGCATAAAATTCTTTTTCATCAACATCTCTTAAATAATCCTGATGGAAGAATTGTGCTACCTGTTTCATTTCTGCAGGAATAGAGGCATAATCCTGTGTCAAATCAGCATGTGAAGCATGAACATCCACAATACATAAACTATGATGGAAATGTGGAAAATCAACATCAATTTTCTCTACCACAGGATTGTCATTATCTTTGAAATCGATATGAATCAAACTTCCTACTGAACAGGCACATTGATCCATTAAGCCACATGGCTTTCCAAAATAAACATTTTCACTATATTGTCCAATTTTCGCAATTGTGACAGGATCAACTTTCATATCATTATACATTCCTGATAATATCGTTCCAATCATCACTTCAAAAGCAGCTGATGAGGATAAACCTGATCCTTGTAAAACATCACTTGTCATAAAACCAACAAATCCACCGATGGTATAATGCAATTCTTGAAATCTTGCAAGAATACCACGAATCAATCCTTCAGAAGATTCTTTCTCATGATCTCTCAATTTTAAATCGTGAATATCAATAGCTTCAATATCATAATCATCTGATAAAATTTTCACTTTTTCATCATCTTTTGCCACGACCGCAATCATATCCAGGTTAATCGCTGCAGCTAAAACTTCACCGTGTTGATGATCTGTATGATTTCCACAGACTTCACTTCTTCCTGGTGTACTATAAATCGTCACATCTTGATCTCCATATAAAGAAATAAACTTTTCAATAGCCTGAATATATCTTGTCTTTTGATGTTCAAGCTGCTCCTGATCAACATAAATATCTAATAAAATATCCTGATAAACATTATTTTGAATGTCTTGAATAATTAAACTTGCTTTTTTCATGATTTGATGACTTTAAACTGATATGATGTTATTTCATCATATGTTTCTCCTTTCTTTAAAATTGTACTTGGATGTTCTTCTAAATGAATAGCATCTGGCATATTTTGTGTTTCAATACATATTGCATCACGTGCATAATAGTGTTCTCCATATTTTCCAACTCTGCCATCCAGATAATTGGCAGTATAGATTTGTGCCTGTGGTAATGTTGTTGAAACAATCAGTTGTCTACCACTATCCTGATGCGTCAAAATCACTTGATTCTCTTGAGTATCAAAAACAAAAGGATGATCAAAACCTTTACCAATCTTTAATTGATCATCATCCTGATCAACTCTTTCGCCAATCAAAGCGGGTTGTCTAAAATCAAAAGGTGTCCCTGTAACATCACGGAATTCTCCTGTCGTTAATCCATCTGCGTCTACACAGGCATGTTTTGAAGCATGAATCTGTAATGTATGATGATTGATATTTTCTTTGTGTCCAGATAAATTAAAGTAAGAATGATTTGTAATATTAATAAGAGTATCAGCTGATGTTGTCGCATGATAATGCACTTTCAGACAATCTCCATCAAGGGTATATGTGACTGTCAAATCCAAATTTCCAGGATATCCTTCTTCTCCATCTTTTGATAGATAATGAAACTGTACTGTCTTCTCATCCTTGATTTCATAATCAAAAACCTGATAACTAAATCCTTTGATACCCCCATGCAAATGATTAGGTCCATTATTCACAGCCAAGTGATAAGTTTGTCCATTAAGTGTAAATTCACCTTTTTTAATTCTATTGGCAACTCTTCCTACCAAAGCACCTAAATAGGCATCCAATGTCTGATATTGGTTAAAGTCATCATAGCCTAAAACCACATCATCAACATGGCCATGGCGATCTGCCATGAAAACTTTGACAATTGTACATCCATAATTAGAAACCACAATTTCTAGTTGCTCATTTTTCATAGAAATGAGATGAATAGAATCATCAATATGTTTCACCACTTCAATCATTATATATTCCCTCCTTATCCAATGATTCTACAAAATTACAGAACGCTTCAATACCTTCCTCATTCATTTTAAAAACCCCAGCATCTTCTAAAACCTGCACAAATTTTATAGTTAATGCTGTTTTTAAGGTATCATCCACTGTTTCTGCTGTAATCTCATAATGATCTTTTATTTCATTATACCATAATTCATGTTTCTTCAGTTCAGGATATTGTGTAATCTCTTTTTTATCCAATAAACAATCTTTCAATAATTCCAATTCATTTTTCAATCTCGCTGGTAATACTGCCAGACCCATCACTTCAATTAAGCCAATATTTTCCTTTTTAATATGATGCAAAGAAGCATGTGGATGAAAAATACCATCTGGATATTGTTCAGAAGTACGATTATTTCGCAAAACCAGATCCATCTGATATTGTTGATGTTTCATTCTGGCAATTGGTGTTATCGTATTATGTGGTGTTTGACCACTATGAGATAAAATATCCAAATCCATATTTGTATAATTCTTCCATGCCTGCAATGTCTGATCTGCAAAGGCAATGATTTGTTGTGGGTTATCTGAAGTGACTCTAATTGTTGAAAGAGGCCATTTTAAAATTTCTACTTTTAAATCTGGAAAGTGTTTGAGATCAAAAGTCTTCACAACATCAGCATTATCCATTGGAAATGTATATCTGCCACCTTGGAAATGATCATGTGTTAAAATCGATCCACCAACAATTGGTAAATCAGCATTGGATCCTAACATATAATGCGGAAACTGTTCAACAAAGGATAACAGACGTTGAAAAGTCTCATGATTGATTGTCATTGGAATATGCTCTTTATTAAAAACAATGCAATGCTCATTATAATAAACATAAGGCGAATACTGTAAATAATAATCTGCCCCATCAAGTTTTAAAGGAATAATACGATGATTCTGTCTTGCAGGTCGATTCAAGTCACCACTAAATCCAACATTTTCTTTACATAATAAGCATTTTGGATAACCACTTGTTTTGATTAATTTTGCTTTTGCAATATCTTTAGGATCTTTTTCTGGCTTTGATAAATTAATCGTCATATCCATCAGCCCATATTTGTAATATTTTTGAAATCTAATATTTTGATCAGTACGATTTTTACGGATATAATGCGACGCTATAGAAAGATGATAAAAATAATCCGTTGCCTTTTGAGGACTTTGCATATAACGCTGCTGAAATTCCCTGACCACTTCACTTGGTCTTGGCATAAGACAGTTCATTAAACGTGTATCAAACAAATCTTTTTCTACGATACTGTCTTCAATGAGATGATTGTCTACTGCATAATTCAGCATTCCTTCTAAAATCGGTGTACTATCAACAATAAATTCCTGAATATCTTCTTTTTCAAAATCATCCAGTTTCAACAAATCCAAAATCAAATTGACTGCATAATCAACATCGTCCTGATACAACAAGTGATGATCCAGTCCAAATTGAATTAACAAGTTCACTTCATGATTCATATATCTATCCTCCTCATTACTACCTATACCATACCACGCTCACTCAAAAACTTCAAATGTTTTTTACTTAATTTTTAGTAAATTTTTATTGATAATGAATATCATGAATAATCGTAGCTTTTTCATTCCATTTTCGATATAATAAAGCAATAAGGAGGTCTCTTATGGCAACATTAAAAGATATCGCTGAAATGGCTCAAGTTTCCATAGCAACAGTTTCAAGAATTTTAAATAACGATCCTACATTAAGCGTTCCTGCTCAAACGCGCGATAATGTATTGAATGCAGCCAAGACACTTCAATATCAAAAGAAAAAAAAGAGTGATCCTGGCATTCATATTTGTCTGATTCAATGGTATTCCCTGCAACAGGAAATTAATGACCCTTATTATTTAACATTGCGTCATGGTGTTGAGGATTATTGTGCAAAAAATGGTGTTATATTGAAACGCATTTTTAAAGATGATGTAGATATTGAACAATCTTTAAAAGGTATTGATGGCATCATTTGCTTAGGAAAATTCAGTAAAAATCATATAGAAACTCTCAAAAAATACAATGATGCTATTATTTTATTAGATATGGATTATGAAAATATTAAAGAATGTTCGATTATTCTTGATTTTGATTTAGCCCTTAAACAAGCGATAACATATCTTCATGGCTTAGGTCATCAAAAAATTGGTTATTTGGGCGCTGTTGAATATCTTGATGATGGTCAACCTTATGATGATATACGTAAAAAGTCTTTTATCAAATATGCTCAAGAATATCATATTGACTATGAAAATTATCTTTTAGAAGGTGAATTCACAAGTGAATCAGGATATGCCATGATGTCTCATATGATCCATTCTCAACAACTGCCAACGGCAATTTTTGCAGCAAGCGATCCTATTGCGATAGGAGCCATGAAGGCTTTGAATGATTATGGCTATCGTGTTCCTACTGATATTTCTATTATTGGTTTTGATAATATTGATGCCAGCAATTATACTTATCCACCACTCACAACATTTTATGCACCATCATTTGATATGGGGCAATTTGGAGCTAGATTACTACATCAGGCTATCAAGGATCACACAAAGCTTTTACCAATGCGTATTCAACTGCCTTGCTATCTTATAGAAAGAGAATCATGCCAGGCTATTTTATAAATAAAGATAACCATCATGTTGATATCTACTTTATCGTATGATTTCAATATGATTCAGTTATCTTTTTTTGTTATCTGATTGATGAATATCAGTTAAATAAGACAAATGAAATTCATCTTCAAAGTTATAAACATATCCAATGAAAGCTAAGAATAAAGTAGGCTTGGAAATCATTTTGAATCCCAACAATATCTTGCTATAAATGAGCATTCAAAGATACCTAATCAGTAAAATAATTTTATAATTTTTCTATCTTTAAAGTCACAATCCCACATACCAAGTCAATGTATTATTTAAAATATTCCAGCTTTGTAAAACCAATCAGAATAAAATCTTACATCAAGCAATTGAACCGGTAGATAAACAACAAAAAAGGTCGTAATGAATCACCATCAAAAAATGACTTCATTATGACCTCTTTAAATATTCTATCGAATAAAATTCGTTGCATGGAATGGCTCTTTATCAGGCAATCCATATTTTTCTTTTCCATCATGAATACTTTTCACTAAAAAAGCAACATTTCTTGCAAGAACACGCATTGTCTGTAAACCTTCAAGATCTTCTTGAACCTCTCCAATCTCTCTTCCATGAATAGCATTCCAATATTGGCTTGAAGCGATAGGCATACCAGAAATAGCAAAGAATTTATTGATTTCATCATATGTTGCAGAAATACCACCACGTCTCGCTACAACAACACTAGCTCCAACTTTCATTGTTTTATCAAAAGATGTGCTATAAAACAATCTTGTTAAAAAGGCTATTAATGTTGCATTGGCAGATCCATAATAAACTGGCGTTCCTACCACAAGGGCATCGCACTCTTCAAATTTTGTAGCCACTTCATTCACCATATCATCAAAAACACATTGACCAGTTTTCTTACATGACAAACACGCTATACAACTTCTTATTGGTTTTTGACCCACATGGATAAGTTCCACTTCAATATCTTCCTGTTTAAAAATTTTAATCATTTCATCAAGAGCCGTTTGTGTATTTCCTTTTACACGTGGGCTTCCATTAATCATTAATACTTTCATTTTTGCCTCCATTTCTGTCTACTTTTATCAATCAGACATATCACATTTTATTAAACCTTCCATCTTAAATGATATCTCCACAATATAGAAAATTCAAGAAGGATTGCGAAAAGCCTCATGATTTCAATGAATCATGAGGCTCTATGTCCTGTTTTATTTTTGTTTTAATGCCTCATCAATGGCATGAGCTGCCTTTTTACCTGCACCCATTGCTAAAATAACAGTCGCTGCACCTGTAACAACGTCTCCACCTGCATAGACACCATCCTTAGATGTTTTCATTGTTTCTTCATCTACAATAATTCCACCCCATTTTTGAGTATCTAAACCAGGTGTTGTCTGTCTAATTAATGGATTTGGACTCTGTCCAATAGAAACAATAACAGTTCCTGTTTCAATCACAAAGTTTGAACCTTCTTTTACAACTGGTCTTCTTCTACCACTTTCATCAGGTTCTCCAAGTTCCATTTCTACACATTCCATAGATTTTACCCATCCGTCTTCACCTTCAATTTTAACCGGATTTGTCAGCAGCTTAAAGATAATACCTTCTTCTTTTGCATGATGCACTTCTTCTGCTCTGGCAGGGATTTCCTGTTCACCACGACGATAGACAATATAGACATTCTTTGCACCTAATCGTTTTGCAGTTCTTGCTGCATCCATAGCAACATTTCCTGCGCCAATGACACAAACTGTATCCGTAATTTTCACTGGTGTTGGATGCTTAGGGAATTCATATCCTTTCATCAAATTCACACGTGTTAAAAATTCATTTGCTGCATAGACACCATTGAGATTTTCTCCAGGAATTCCCTGAAAACGAGGAAGTCCTGCACCGCTACCAACAAAGATAGCTTCATAACCTTCTTCCTGCAATTCATCGATTGTAATAGAACGTCCCACAACAACATTTGTTTCAAAACGTACACCTAAATCGGCAACACCATCAATTTCTTTTTGAACCAGATCTTTAGGTAAACGGAATTCTGGAATTCCATATGATAAGACACCACCTGTTTTATGTAAAGCTTCAAAAACAGTGACATCATAACCTTTCTTTGCTAATTCTCCAGCACATGTCATACCAGCTGGTCCACTTCCGACAACAGCGACCTTTTTCCCATTCTTTTCAATGTGATTATCTTTTTTCTGCCCATGTTCTCTATGATAATCAGCAACAAATCTTTCTAATCGTCCAATTCCTACTGATTCACCCTTGATGCCACGAACACATTTTCCTTCACATTGATTTTCCTGTGGGCAGACACGTCCACAAATAGCTGGCAAGGCATTTTCACTTGTAATAATTTCATAAGCTTTTTCAAAATCACCGTTAGCCACTTCAGCAATAAATTCTGGAATAGGTACACCAACTGGGCAACCATTTTTACAAGGGCTGTGTTTACAATGGAGACATCTTGTTGCTTCTTCCATTGCCTGTTCTTTGGTATATCCTAAAGCGACTTCCTTAAAATTATGATTTCTGACCTGTGGTTCCTGTTCAGGCATTTTGACTTTTTCTAATGACATATTAGGCATTATTGAACACCTCCCATTAAATTACACATACGATTGGCTTTCTCATCCATTTGATGTTCTTCTTCCTTAAACATTCTTTGACGTGCCATCAATTCATCAAAATCAACTTGTAATCCATCAAAGTCTGGTCCATCAACACAGGCAAACTTGATTTTACCATCAACGCTGACACGACAGCATCCACACATTCCTGTTCCATCAATCATAATTGGGTTTAAAGACACAGATGTTTTGATGTTGTGAGGTTTTGTCACACCAACAACTGCTTTCATCATTGGCACTGGTCCAATCGCAATCACTTCATCAATGTCTTCACCTTGATCAATCAAATCAGCTAAAACTTGTGTGACAAAGCCTTTTCTTCCAAGTGATCCATCATCAGTTGTAATATAAACATTCTTACAGAATTTTCTAAATTCATCAGCCCATAAAACATATTGCGCTTCTCGACCACCAATAATCACATCAACATCAACACCCATTTGGGCTAAAGCACGTAACTGTGGATATAATGGTGCACTTCCAACACCACCAGCAACACCGACAACATGTTTAGATGCATGTAATTTTGTTGGTTCTCCTAATGGTCCAACGAAATCAGTAATCTCATCACCTTCATTTAATAATGATAAAGCTTTTGTCGAATATCCAACAATCTGATATATAATCGTTATTGTCTCTTTTTCTCTATCAAAATCTGCAATCGTTAATGGTATTCTTTCTCCATCTTCTCCAACTCTTAAAATAATAAACTGTCCAGGTTCACATTTTCTTGATACATGGGGTGCATGAACAACCATTAACTCTACAACGTCATTGAGTTTTTCTTTGTGTAAAATCTTATACATTTCTATCAACCCCTCTTCATAGTTTAAAAAATTATATCATAGGGATAATTTTTTTACAATATAACATCAGCATTATCTCTTGACCATTTTCTCTCTTATAGATTATGATAATAAGCAGGGAGGATTCTTATGCATAAAAAAATGATATTTTTTGATATTGATGGAACATTACTAGATGAAAAAACAATGACTGTTCCTCAATCAACGATAGAAGCTATCAAAATGGCACAAAAAAACGGACACCTCTGTTTCATTAACACAGGACGTCCTATTTCAACAATTGATTCCATCATTACAGATATTCCTTTTGATGGATATATTTGTGGTTGTGGTACATATATTCAGTATCACCAACAAGTTCTATTTCATAATCAATTAGATATTGAATTCAGAAAAAAAGTTATTCATGGCATTAAACAATATCAGGTAGATGCTATGCTGGAAGGAAAAGATGGTGTCTATTTTTCACAAGATTTAAAACATCCTTTTATTCAAAAAATCAAAAAAAGATATCAGGACATCGGTTTTTCTGTCCACACTTTCTCATATCATGATGATATCACATTTGATAAATTTACAGTATGGTATCAATCCAGCACACCTATTGAAGCCTTTAAGGACCTTCTTAAAGATGATTTTCAAATCATTCAACGTGATGTCGATTTTTTAGAAATTGTTCCTAAGCCTTTCTCTAAAGCAACTGGTATTCAATATCTCATTGATCAGTTAGGTTATTCTATTGAAGATACAATAAGTCTTGGTGACTCTATGAATGATTTATCCATGCTCAGTTACACACATGAATCTATTGCGATGGGAAATAGTCATCCTGACCTTTTTGAAAAAGTCTCTTATATAACGACTGCCGTTGATCAAGATGGTATATATCATGCATTAAAACATTTTCATATCATATAAAAAAGAACGTGGGGAGACGTTCTTTTTTACTTTATAGACGAATTTATGTATAGGGAGAGGGGTCGTCTATATTTTCTATTATTATTATATGTCTTGTCTTAAGACACTTATATATTAACCCAGCCATATGAATTCATTGTGAATTTCATGAGAACTTTATGTGAACTTTTTATTCATCATCAAAAAAAGAACGTGGGGAGACGTTCTTTTTGATTTTATAGACGAATTGATGTATAGGGAGAGGGTCGTCTATATTTTCTATTATTATTATTATATGTCTTGTCTTAAGACATTATCATCATAACCATAGGGTGTGAATTTTCTGTGAACAATTGCTTAATATCTTTTTAATATTGAGGTTCTACATCAGCCTGTATAACATAAATATCATTAGGAACACAAATAATAGCTTTGGAACTTCCTTCTTGAATCCATCCCATTTTTTCACAATCATGATTTGGACATTCAACCTCAACAGCATGATATTGATGATCTTTCACTTCCAAATGAAATTGTCCATAATCGCCTTCAAAAGTATATGTTTGATCTTTTGAAATATCAATGGTTGCAATCACTTCATTATGATAATAAACTTCTATATCCCCTTTATCTCCCTGCATAAACTGATAGATAGCATAAGCTATTCCAATCACTATACATAAGCCTATAATAAAAATCATATCTTTCTTTTTCATATACAAATTCCTTTACATTTATTCTCTTATCTATGTTAATCAAGAGTCACGCATAAGTCAATAAATTTATAAATTTCTATCTTTGATATTTCACAAATTGAGAGTTAGGTGTATAATATTTATATGAAGAATATAATAAACAAGGAGGAATAATCATATGATTAAAATCATGTTAGCATGTAGTGCAGGAATGTCAACAAGCTTACTTGTAACAAGAATGGAAAAAGCTGCTCAAGAAAGAGGTTTAGACACAAAAATTTGGGCTGTTAGTGAATCAGCATTAACAACTGAATACGCTAATGAACCATGTGACGTATTACTGATTGGACCTCAAGTCCGTTTCCGTTTAAACTCTATTAAAGAACAAGTTAAAAATGCTATCCCTGTTGATGTTATTGACATGCGTACTTATGGTATGATGGATGGTGGAAAAGTTCTAGATCAAGCTTTAAAAATGCTAGAAGATTGGAAAAACAAATAGAATGATACAAAAAAAGGACAGTCGTCCTTTTTCTTTTTAGTCTAAATCTTCACCATTAGAAGCAATGACTTTCTTATACCAGTAAAAAGAATCTTTCTTCTTTCTTGAGAAGTCACCAGTTCCATCATCATGACGATCTACATAAATAAATCCATAACGTTTTGCATATTGTCCTGTTCCAGCAGATACTAAATCAATTGGTCCCCAAGTTGTATAACCAATAAGAGGAACACCATCTTCAATGGCTTCTTTCATTGCAGCAATATGTGGTCTTAAGTATGCAATACGATAATCATCATGAATAGAACCATCTTCTTCAACTTTATCAAATGCTCCCAAGCCATTTTCAACAATCATTAATGGTGTATGTGGATAACGTCCATTCAACAATTTTAATGTATAGCGCAATCCATCAGGATCAATTTGCCATCCCCAATCACTCGCTTTTAAGTAAGGGTTTTTTGCTCCTACTGTCATATTACCTTGAGCCATTTCTACATCCTTGCTTACAGTGATACAATTAGATTGATAATATGAGAATGTATAGAAGTCAACAGTTCCTTCTTTTAAAATTTTCTTATCTTCTTCAGTAATATAAGAAGTATCAATACCGTGTTCTTTAAAATAACGCCATATATATGATGGATATTCTCCACGTACCTGTACATCACCACAGAAATTATTCTTGAAGTCATCTTCATCATATGCAGCTAAAATATCTTTAGGGTTTGGTGTTAATGGATATACAGTTGTATGGGCAATCATGTTTCCAATCATAAAATCAGGGTTAATTTCATGTCCAGCTTTCACAGTTAATGCGCTTGCAACAAATTCATTGTGCAATGCTTCAAACATTTTTTGTGGATCGCTTTTCAACTCTGTTAAAGGAATACGATGATCTGAATGAACATCATCAGGATCCATCATTCCTAATCCATAAAGGTTTCCAATTCCACCTTCTCCCATACATGCAATATTAATTTCGTTGAAAGTCAACCAATATTTAACTTTGTCTTTATAACGCTTGAAGCATGTTGTGGCATATTTGACAAATAAATCAATCACTCTACGATCTGTAAATCCATTATATTTTGTGACAATATTCCATGGAATTTCATAATGACATAAAGTAATTAATGGTTCAATACCATGTTTATGACATTCATCAATAACATGATCATAGAACTCTAAACCTGCTTCATTAGGTTCTTCATCATCCCCATTAGGGAAAATACGACCCCAGTTAATTGAAAATCTAAAAACATTCCATCCCATTTCAGCAAATAAAGCAATATCTTCTTTATAATGATGATAAAAATCTATTGCTTCATGACTAGGATAAAAAGCTGTAGAATCAGTTTTAGGCAGAAAGGTTCTTGGGGTATTGACATCTCCACCTAAAAGCATATCAGGAACGCATAAACCTTTTCCATCTTCCAGATAAGCTCCTTCACACTGGTTAGCAGCAACTGCTCCTCCCCATAAAAAATCTTTTGGAAAACTCATTTTTATTACCTCCATTCCTCAATATAAGCTCATTATACAATATTTTCACGAACGAAAAAAGCATAACTCGAAAGTTATGCCTTTTTCAAATTATTTTTCATTTTTTACAGCATATTTAGATTCATAATCATAAATAGTGTGTAAGATTTCTTCCATATCTTTAACGATAGGCATTCTTGGGTTAGCTGGAGTACATTGATCTTCGTAAGCATTCATAGCAATTCTATGAACTGATTCTTCCCAAGCATCTTTATCAATACCTTGAGATTTAACGTTATATGCTCCACCAACGCTTACCCATAATTTTTCAACTGCTTCAGCGAACATTTCTACACCTTCAGCAGGAGTTTTTGGTTTTAATCCAATTAATTGAGCTAATTCCATGTATTTAACATCTGCTTTATAGTTTTCAATTTTTGGCCAGATATTTAATTTAGTTGGAACAGTACCATTGTATCTAATAACATGTGGTAATAAGATACCATTTGTACGTCCATGAGGAATATGCCATTCTCCACCAATCTTATGAGCCATAGAGTGGTTCATACCTAAGAATGCATTAGCGAATGCCATACCTGCGATTGTTGCAGCATTATGCATTTTTTCTCTAGCTAATGGAGTTCCTTTCTTCACTGATTCTTCTAAGTAATCAAATACCATCTTAACAGCTTGTTTAGCCCATCCATCAGTAAAGTCAGAAGCTAAAATTGATACATATGCTTCAATTGCATGAGTTAAAACGTCAATACCAGTATCAGCAGCAATTGCTGGTGGTAAACTCATAACAAATTCTGGATCTACGATAGCTACAGTTGGAGTTAATGCGTAGTCAGTTAATGGATATTTCTTATTAGCTTTCTTATCAGTAATAACTGCGAATGGTGTAACTTCTGAACCTGTTCCAGAAGTTGTTGGGATACAGATTAATCTTGCTTTCTTACCTAATTCAGGGAATTTGAATGCACGTTTTCTGATATCCATGAATTTTTGTTTGATATCATCGAAGTTTACTTCTGGATGTTCATACATTAACCACATAACTTTTGCAGCATCCATTGAGGATCCTCCACCTAATGCAATGATAACATCAGGTTGGAATTTTCTCATTAATTCAACACCTTCGTTAACTGTATCAATACTTGGATCTGGTTCTACATCGAAGTATAATTCTAAGTCAACTTTGTTACGTCTTCTTCTGATAACATCTTCAATCTTTTCAACATATCCAAGATTGTACATACCTCTGTCTGTAACAATCATGGCTTTTTCCATGTATTTCATATCTCTTAAATATCTAATTGAATTTCTTTCAAAGTAGATTTTTGGAGGAAGTTTAACCCATTGCATATTGTTGTTACGTCTCCCTATTCTCTTAATATTTAATAAGTTTACAGCACTAACATTATTAGATACTGAGTTGTGACCGTAAGATCCACATCCTAATGTTAATGATGGAATGAAGGCATTGTAAACTGAACCAATTCCACCGAATGTAGATGGTGCATTTTCGATAACACGAATTGCTTTACATTTTAAACCGAATTCTACTGAAATATCATGATTTTGTGTATGAATAGCAGCAGAGTGTCCTAAACCATTGAATGCTACCATAGCAGCAGATTTAGCAATACCATCTTCAGTTGAAGTTGCTTTTAATACAGCTAATACTGGAGATAATTTTTCTCTTGTTAATGGTTCATTTGGACCAACTTCCTTACATTCAGCAAGTAAGATTTGAGTATCTTCTGGTACTTTGAATCCAGCTTGTTCAGCAATCCAAGTTGCTGGTTTACCAACAACAGCAGCATTAACAGTTCCAACTTCGTTAACTTTGTCACTATATGCTTCAGCACCGAACATATATTTTTCAAGTTTTGCTTTTTCTTCTGCGTTAACCCAGTAAACTTTGAAACGAGAAATTTCTTCTTTAAATTCATTATAGATTTCCTGGTCAACGATTGCAGCTTGTTCAGAAGCACAAATCATACCATTATCAAATGATTTTGATAATACGATATCATTAACAGCTCTCTTTAATACACATGTTTTTTCAACATATGCAGGTACGTTACCAGCACCAACACCTAAAGCAGGTTTACCACAAGAGTAAGCAGCTTTAACCATTGCGTTACCACCAGTTGCTAAGATAGTTGCAACACCTGGATGGTTCATTAATGCGTTAGTTGCATACATTGATCCACGTACACCAATCCATTGAATACAATCTTCTGGAGCTCCAGCAGCAATTGCAGCATCTCTGATAACTTTTGCAGCTTGAACTGAACATTCATATGCTGATGGATGGAATGAGAAGATAATTGGGTTTCTTGTCTTTAAAGAAATTAAAGATTTGAAAATAACTGTAGAAGTTGGGTTTGTTGTTGGAACAATACCACAGATAACACCAACTGGTTCAGCGATTTCAGTGATTCCAGTTAATGGATCTTCATTGATAATTCCTACAGTTTTCAAGTGACGAAGATTACTTGTGACATATTCGCAAGCGAATAAGTTTTTAACAGCTTTATCTTCGAAAACACCTCTACCTGTTTCTTTGACAGCTGCTTCAGCTAAAACACCATGTTGATCTAATCCAGCAACAGAGCATTTTGCAACGATGTAATCTACAGCATCTTGATCAAAAGATTCAAATTTGTCTAATGCAACTAATGCTTTTTGAACTAACTCATCAATATGAGCATCAATCTGTTCATTAGTCCATTCAGCCTTTGGGGCTTCTTTTTTTACAGCTTTTTTTTCTGCCATAACATTTCCTCCGACATCTTAATTTTATTTACAGGTTTAATATACTATATTCCTTGTGAAAAAACAAGCAAGACTATACAATTTTCATAAGAAAAAAGCCAAAAAATCAATGTAAACCTTTTCAAAATATAGAATTGTTTTTTGAATAAAACATCTCGTTTTATTATAGTTTTTAGCTAGAAAAAAGTCAGTCCAATAAGTAAGACTGACTTTATAAACTATTAATCTAATGCAGCAATCATAGCTTTATATGAATCTTCTTGTAAAGAAGCTCCACCTACTAATGCTCCATCAATATCAGGTTGTTCTAATAAAGCTTTTAATCCTTCTGGTTTTACAGATCCACCATATTGAATTCTCACTTTATCTGCAACTTCCTGACCGTATAATTCAGCAACAACACTTCTAATATATGCACAAACATCTTGAGCAATTTCATTAGTTGCAGTTTTTCCAGTACCAATAGCCCATACTGGTTCATAAGCAATGACAACACGGCTTGCACAGTTTGGACATACATCTTTAAATGCAGCAACTGTTTGAGTTTTCACAACATCTTTTGTTGTTCCTGCTTCATATTCTTCTAATGTTTCACCAACACATACAATTGGAGTTAAATCATTTGATAAAACTTGACGCATCTTAGCATTCACTGTTTCATCAGTTTCACCAAAGTATTGTCTTCTTTCAGAGTGACCTAAGATAACCCATTCCACTCCAATTTCTTTTAACATACCTACACTCACTTCTCCAGTGTAAGCACCACTGTCTTTAAAATGACAGTTTTGAGCAGCAACGATTAAGTTTTTAGCTGCACCTTTTGCAGTCTGTAAAGCTAAATATGGAGTCGCAATTCCCCAATCAGCTTTATCAGTACATGCTCCATCAACTGCTTCAACAAAAGCTTTCGTTTGGGCAATTGTTTTATTCATTTTCCAGTTTCCTACGATAATTGGTTTTCTCATTGTCATAATCCCCTTATTATTTATCATCAATTGCAGCAATACCAGGTAATACTTTACCTTCCATATATTCTAATGAAGCTCCTCCACCAGTTGAGATATGAGAAACTTTATCAGCATATCCTAATTGCATAACAGCAGCAGCACTATCTCCACCACCGATGATTGTATTAGCATCTGGTAAATTTGCTAAAGCTTCGCATACTGCGATAGTTCCTTTAGCGAATGGTTCCATTTCAAATACACCCATTGGTCCATTCCATACAACTGTTTTAGCTCCTTCTAAGGCAGCTTTGATATTTTCAACTGATTTAGGTCCAATGTCCAATCCCATATATCCATCAGGAACATCTTCACCACAAACTTTAATATCTCCTTCAGCAGCGAAAGCATTATTGATAACTGAGTCAACAGGTAAGATTAATTTATCTCCACCTTTTTCAATAATTTCTTTAGCTACATCCAGACGATCATCTTCAACTAAAGAGTTACCAATTTTATGACCCATAGCTTTCATGAAAGTATAAGTCATACCTCCACCAACGATAACTTTATCAGCAATCTTTAATAAGTTTTCAATAACTAAAATCTTATCAGAAACTTTAGCTCCACCTAAGATAGCAACCATTGGTCTTTCAGGATTACTTACAGCTTTTCCAATATAAGCAATTTCTTTTTCAACTAAGAACCCAGCAGCAGATGGTAAATGAGCAGGAATTCCAGCAGTAGAAGCATGTGCTCTATGTACTGAACCGAATGCATCTTCTACGAATACATCTCCTAATGAAGCCCAATATTTACCTAATTCAGGATCATTTTTGCTTTCACCTTTTTCATAACGTGTATTTTGTACTAAGATCACTTGAGCATTATTAGCTTCTTTAACAGCATTTTCAAGTTCAGGTCCTCTTGTACAGTTCACAAATTTAACATCTACTCCTAATAATTCAGATAATCTAGGAGCAACAACTGACAAATCATTTTTAGCTTTGTCTTCTTCTGTTTTCACTTTACCTAAATGTGAGAACAATACAATAGCTTTTGGTTTTTGTTCTAACAAGTATTTTAAAGTAGGTAATGCGGCAACAATTCTGTTGTCATTTGTAATTTCTCCAGTTTCTTTGTTTCTAGGTACATTGAAGTCAACACGAACTAAGACAGTTTTTCCAGTGACATCAATATCTTTAATTGTTTTTTTATCCATTTTTCTCAACCCTCCATGTGCAAATTATAACATTCTTATAACTGATTTTCAATTGCTTTTATAGCTGTTAAAACAATAACAATTGTCATTTTTTATCAAAATAAGATAACACGCTTTTATTTTCCGATATTAAAAAAACAAAAGCTCCTTCTTATCCAAATCATCATACTCCAACAAGACTCTGTCACATTGTTAAAATAAAAGTGCTTTTACAAAAAACATCCCAAATCACACTCATGATTTAGGATGCTTTTTCTTCAATACATTGACAAATAAATGGAATCACTTCTTCTTTCTTGATGTTTAAAACATAAGCAAACTCCTCATACAATATATTTTCTGCTTCCTTCATAAATTTCTCATCAGAAACATGAAACTTCTTTCCTGTTTTCTCTAAGCTCTTTTTATGATGATACAGCGTCTTAACCATTTGAATGAGTTGTTTATGATCTCCACTCCTGATAATTTCACGATATTTTTCTTTACGCTGATTATCATTTTCAATCCAATCCACTGGACAATCAGGCATATTTTGAATTAAATCCATGATTTCATCATATGATAATAATTTTTTCATCTTTTTAACCAAATCCTGATTTTGCGTTGGTACATAAACTGTTGCATTATCTTTATAAACAGGCTTTAAAACATAATACTCAATAGATTGATTTGTCAATTTTCTTTCAATAATATTTTCAATTTGGCAAATACCTTCATTTCCATATAAAACAGTATCATTGACTTTATACATATGAACCTCCATAAAAAAACTGCTTGCACAACTGGACTTACGTTCATGGCAAACAGCTCGTTGATATATAATTATTTTACCACATTTTGAATTCAAAATGTCAGCACAAATTTTGAAAAATAAGCGTATACTATCATGGTGATTTTATGAATAATGATATCCTTCAATACATCAATGATCCCCATGTTCTGATTATCGACTTGCGTGATGAATACTCTTTCCATCAGCAGCATCTCAAAAACGCCATCAATATTCCTGCGGATGATTTTCTTTCACAACTCCCGTATCTTTCCCATGATAAACTTCTTTATCTGATTTGCCATACTGGGCAAACAGCTAAGGAACTGGCAGAAAAATGCCAAGATGCAGGTTATCAATGTCAATATTTTCCTTATGGTTTTCAATCATTGTCAAACTTAGACAATCAACACTATTTTTAAAAATAAAAAAGATGATTGAAAACATATAGCATTCAAATCATCTATTTTGACTTTCTATGAAAAAGATTGCTTAATCCACGCTTAAGAACCTGAAAAAAGCTTAAAGAACGCACCATTCTTTCCCCTGGTATATATTGATTAATGGCTCTTAAAGTCGCTTTATTATCACGTGTTGAAAAAGTAAAATAACCATTCTTTTTTGTATAGATAGCAAAACGTGGAATCCATTTTCCTTTCAATATGACAGAAGCCATCACATAATCAACTTCTTCCCATGGAATCTGGATATAATCTCTTACATTTCTTTCATTATAAAATTCAAAAGCATGATCTCCAATCATCACCTGACCATAATTAGCCATTCCTAAATATGATGTTGCTTTGATTGTGAAATCAACTTTGGCATTTAAAGACTGTACCATTGTTTTCCTCCTATTATTTATGAAAAGCTCAGCATGAAAGCTGAGCTTTTCATCATTCTTCATTATTTTACATAATTCCAGCTAAACGTGCAAGAATACCAACAGCAAATAATGCGATGATAATAACGATAGGTGAAACTTTCTTTTTCAATAACCAGCAGCATAATAATGTTAATAATAAAGCTGCTAAACCTGGAATTAATTGGTCTAAGTTCTGTTGTAAAGTTGTTACTTTTTCAACATTTAATCCAGCTGCTCCTAAAGTTGAATATTGTTCTAATGCTGATTTAATACCTTCAGCAGTACCTGAGATTTGTGACCAGTCAATATAAGCTCCTGCTGATTGTGTAACTTTAGAGACAACAGGTGTAAATGAAATTGTTACCCAACGTTGAACTAATGCTCCAATAATAAACATACCTAAAATAGAAGCACCTTGAGTGATTTTTCCAATCAATCCACCAGATAAGTCTTGCGCAATTGAAGTTCCAACTTTGTAACCAAATTCTTGAGTATACCAAATAAAAGCAATACGAATAATATTCCATGCAAAGAAGAATAATAATGGTCCAACAATGTTACCACTTAACGCTAAAGAGGCACCTAATGCTCCTAAGATTGGTCTTAAAGTAAACCAGAACACTGGATCTCCAACTCCGGCAAGAGGTCCCATCATACCAACTTTAACCCCTTGAATAGCCTGATCATTGATATCTGCTCCATTAGCACGTTCTTCTTCTAAAGCTAATGTAACACCCATAACTGGTGCTGAAACATATGGATGCGTATTGTAGAATTCCATATGTCTTTTTAATGCTGCAATACGATCTTCCTTTTGAGGATATAATCTTTTGATAGCTGGGATAATTGAGAAACACCAACCACCATTTTGCATACGTTCATAGTTCCATGATCCTTGAAGGAACTGATGACGCATAGCAACGGAAATTCGATCTTTTTTAGTTAATTTTATTTTTTCTGCCATTTTCTATTCCTCCTTCAAGATTAATAATCATTTAATATATCACCTAATGGATCTCCAGAACCACCAGTTCCACCATTAGAAGAACCACCATTTTCTTTTAATCCTAAGTAAATTAATGCTAATGCAACACCAATAGCTCCTAAAGCAATTAATGTTAATTCACCAATAGCTGCAAGAACGAATCCTAAGGCAAAGAATGGCCAAGTTTCTTTTGTTGACATCATGTTGATAACCATTGCATAACCAACAGCAGCAACCATTCCTCCACCAACAGTCATACCACCTGATAACCATGCAGGCATTTGATTTAATGCATCTGTTACCACTTGTGCAGGCACGAAGCATAATGCTGCAGCAGGAATAGCAATTCTCACACCTTGTAAAAGAATAGCTAAAATATGCCATGTTTCAATTGCACGAATATTTCCTTTTTCAGCAGCACCATCCATAAAGTGAACCATAGGAATAGCAATTGTACGACAAATCATTGTTAAGAATAAACCAGCTACTGAAAGTGGTACAGCAACAGCAATTGAAGTTGAAATAGCTGTTTGAACATCAGTTGTTCCACCTTCTAAACCTAAAACCATAATAATCGCTGAAGCAACTGAAGCCAAAGCTGCATCTGGTGCAACGGCTGCCCCAACATTTGCCCATCCAAGAGCAATCATCTGTAATGAACCACCTAAAACAATTCCTTCTGTAAGGTGTCCACTGACTAATCCAATTAACGTACACGCTACTAATGGTTGATGGAACTGAAATTCATCAAGAATCCCTTCCATACCAGCAAGTAGGGCAACGATAATAATCAATACTATTGTAATAAAAGACATTATGTTTTCCTCCCTATTTTAAGATTTTGCTAATTCTGCTTTTGCTTTTTTAAGAAGATTATCTATATTTTCATTAGAATCAGATGGAACTTTACGAACATCAAAAGTGATACCCATTGATTTTAATTTTTCAATTGTTTTGACATCATCTTCTCCCATAGCAATTGCCTTATTGACAACAACTTTTCCAAGTGAATGTGCCATAGATCCAATATTTAATTCTTTAATATCGACTCCACCTTCAATTGCACGAAGGGCATCTTGAGGTGTTTCAAATAATAACATAGCTTTTGTTGCACCAAAACGTGGATCTTTCGCAACCTGAATCATTTTATCAATTGGAACGACATTGGCTTTGACACCTGGTGGCGCAGCCTGTTCAATCATTTTCTTACGTAAATCATCATGAGCAACAGAATCAGAAACAACAATAATACGATTTGGTTGTGTTGTTTTTGTCCAAGTTGTAGCGACTTGCCCATGTAATAAACGTGTATCCACACGTGCTAAAACATATTTAATGTGTCCATCTCCTAACACTGTTCCTTCAGGAATAGCTCCTTGAGGCTGTGTTGGCTGCTGAACAGTTGCTTCTTTCTTTTCTGGTTCTAATGTTTCTGGACGAACCTTAACCCCTTCTCTTGCAACCTCTACAATGTGTTTAGCAATTTCATGTGCAGTCTGCATAGACATACGTGAAGCATAAGCTTCAATCAGCATTGGCAAATTCAAGCCAGTCACAATTGCCCATTTGTCTTCATGACCATCAAGAAGTCCATTAGATTGATTGAATGGTGTTCCACCCCATAAATCAACCATGAATAATACTTCATCAGGATTTTCAAATGTAGCAATAGCTTCTTGAATTTTAGCCTTTAAGTCATCAGGACCTTCGCTAGGCTGTAATGTCACAGCTTTCACATCGGGCTGTTCTCCAAAAATCATAGATCCTGACTGTAAAATACCATTAGCGAATTCACCATGGCTAGCAAGAATAATTCCTACCATTTTTGTTTTTCCTCCCTTTCTTTCTACTTAATAGATGCAAAAAAGGCAGACATGTCTATCTTCATTGAGAATACAATCATCCTGTTATATTCTCAATCAAAATAGTTCATGCCTGCCTAACAGTAACACACTATTAAATATTCTTTTTTCTAGTTATAGGCTACCATATTCTCAAACCCTTGTCAAGAATTTGAATATTTTTATCAAAACACTACTGAACTGTACTTGATAAAATTCTTTCTAAATGCAATGCTAAATATCCAACTTCTGTTTCTGGCATCTCTTTTTTGAGTATTTTTGATAATGAATGACACATATGTTGTGCCTGCTGATAGGCAAAAGGAAACTTGTCTTTCGTAAATTCACTAATATCCATTTGGAGTTTCTCACCTGTATTAATACGCACAATCAAGAACTTGATATGATTCATCAATCTGGCATAAGAAATAGAATGAACATCTATGACAATATTTAAATCTTTTTGTAATTGTAAGATTTGTTCGTGAATAATACGTGTTGCTTCCATGGATTCAACAACTTTATTTGTTGATACCGCAGAATGCACATGTAATGTAATAAATCCTACTTCATCATCATTAATCATTTGAGATGTATATTGAAAAATAATGTCTCTTGCTTCTTGTGCAACTTCATATTCATCAGGGAATAACAACTGAATATCGTAATGAAATGGATTGGATGGTAAAATATTCTCTTTCATACGTTTCATTGTAAAAAAGATATGGTCTGCTAGTGGTAATAAAATATTGTAATCTATTTTTGCAAATCTGGCTTCAGCTTTTTTTAAAATTTCATCTGCTATTTCTAAATATATCGGATCAATATATTCAATAATATTTTGAAAATGATCTTTTGACTGATAAGTTTTTTGCATCAGATATTTTTTAGCCTGTGGTGGTATTTCCAAACATTCACCAGCCTTTTTACCAAAACCAATTCCCTTAAACATGACAATGATTTCTTCATGATCATGCTTGGCTAAAACAGTGTTATTATTCAGCACTTTTATAATTGTATACATCCTTCTCTTCCCCTAATCGTAAATCTCTAGAACTTTTGTTCCTTGTTGCATATACCCATAAGACTTTTTCAAAGTCGTTTCTTCAGGTGATTGGGTCACAACCAGCATAATATTGGCATCAGTCGCATGAGCTTGAATATATGCTAAATCTGCCTGCCACAAAACATCTCCTGTTTTGACTTTTTGATGCAGTTCGACCATCACTTGATATCCTTCACCTTTTAAGTTAACGGTATTCGTACCAAAATGCAATAAAATTTCAATATCATCATCTCTTTTTATGCCGATAGCATGCTTTGTTGGATAAATCATTGATATTTCACCATCACAAGGTGCCACAATTGTCCCATTATCTGGTTGAATCATAATGCCATCACCTAAAAGTTTATGTGAAAAAATATCATCAGCCGCCTCTTCTATTGGTAAGACTTCGCCGTCAACAACATTTTTTAATTCTATCTTATTTTGAGAATAAGAAATACTCTTTTCTTCATAATCATATTTTTCAGGGACATGTGCCAGATATTCATCAAGTTTGGTCTTGATGGAAGAAGCCTTAGGTCCATAAATAATCTGAATACTATCTCCCTGTAACATCACAGCCGCTGCTCCTGCCTGTTTTAACAATGCTTCATTGACCTTATCACGATCATAAATGGTTGCTCTTAAACGTGTAATACAACAATCCAAATCCTCAAAATTATGTCGACCACCTAATCCTTTAATGATTTGCTGACATTGTGAATCAAGATATGATTTATCAAAAGAATAATCATATTGAGGCTTTTTGAAGATTGTTAATTTTTGATTATCTTCACGTCCAGGTGTTTTTAAATCAAATTTCAAAATACAAAAACGAAAACTCAAATAATACAATAAAAAATAAACCACACCAAAGACAATAACCAATATCCAATGTGTTTTATCATTACCCTGTAAAACACCAAAAACAAGAAAATCAATGCTGCTGGCAGAAAAAGTAAATCCAATCGCAATCTTAAAAACATGCGCAACAACAAAGGTTGTGGCCGCTAAAAAGACATGTAATCCAAATAAGAGTGGTGCCGCAAAGACAAATGTGAATTCAATCGGTTCTGTAATTCCTGTCAAAAAACTTGTTAAAGCACCTGAAAGCAAAAGACTCCCAACAACCTTTTTAGATTCAGGCTTAGCACAATGATACATAGCTAAGGCAGCCCCAGGCAAACCAAACATCATCAAAATAAATTCACCAGAAAAATATCTTGTCGCTTCACTACTGAAATGTGTTAATGTTGGATCAGATAACTGGGCAAAGAAGATATTTTGTGCCCCTTCAACCAGCGTGCCATTGACCATCATGGAACCACCAATAGCGGTCTGATAAAATGGCATATAAAAAACATGATGCAATCCAAATGGTACCAAAGCTCTTTTGAAAATACCATAAATAAAAGTCCCGAAATATCCTGAATTTGCTATGAACTGTCCTAAACTAAATATACCTGATTGAATGATGGGCCAGATATAAAACATCATAACCCCAACAAGTAAATAGACAATAGCTGCAATAATAGGGACAAATCTTTCACCCTCAAAAAATGAAAAAATATCAGGTAATTGAATATTATAAAAACGATTATGCAAAAAACTTACTCCCAATCCAACAATAATGCCACCGAAGACTCCCATCTGTAAAGAAAGAATTCCACAAACATTGGCAATACTTCCAGTTAGAACATTTTGTACAATCTGATTATTTTCGATAACACCTGTTAAAGTTAACATCCCATTAATACTGGCATGCATCACAAAGAAAGCGATAATAGATGATAAGGCAGCAACTTCTTTGGCCTTTTTCGCCATTCCCAAAGCAACGGATGCTGCAAACAGTAATGGAATATTTTCAAATAAAACATTCCCTACACCTTTTAACAATAATAAGAAACCGTGAAGAAATGTGCCATCACCTAAGATCCATTCTAAATGTAATGAAGCTATTGTTGTAGGATTGGTGAGTGAACTTCCTACTCCTAAAAACAATCCTGCGATCGGCAATACAGCAATAGGTAACATCAAACAACGACCAATTCTTTGTAATAGACTAAAAATGCCTTTTTTCATATTTCCTAACCCTTTCTTCACTATTCTCTTTTGATATTGTAAAGAATATACAAAGAAATGTCTATAAAACTTTCAAAAAAAGGAAAGACTTATATATCAGCCTTTCCACTTCATTTGTTATTATTTATGATTTAATTGATAAAAAGCTTCTGTTGATGCATAGCAAGATTGATTCTTTAATTCATCTTCAATTCTCATTAATTGATTGTATTTAGCAATACGATCAGTACGAGAAGCAGAACCTGTTTTAATTTGACCAGCATTTGTTGCTACAGCAATATCAGCAATTGTTGTATCTTCTGTTTCTCCAGAACGATGTGAAACAACAGCTGTATAGTTTGCTTTTTGAGCCATTTCAATAGCTTCTAATGTTTCTGTTAAAGTTCCAATTTGGTTGACTTTAATAAGGATAGAGTTAGCAACACCTCTTTCAATACCTTGTTGTAAACGTTTTGTATTTGTAACAAAGAAGTCATCACCAACTAATTGAACACGATCACCTAATTTTTCAGTTAAGTAATCCCATCCTTCCCAATCATCCTGATCTAATCCATCTTCAATAGAAATGATTGGATATTTATCACAAAGTTCAACATAAAAATCAACAAGTTCTTGAGAAGTAAATGATTTATTATTTTCTCCTGGTAATGTATATTTTCCATCTTTGTAGAATTCACTACTTGCGACATCCATAGCTAACTTCACATCAACACCTGGTTGATATCCAGCTGTTTCAATAGCTTCTAAGATTGTTTGAATCGCTTCTTCATTAGATGCTAAGTTAGGTGCAAAACCACCTTCATCACCAACAGCTGTGTTTAATCCTTTTCCCTTTAAAACTTTCTTTAAAGCATGGAAAACTTCAGCTCCCATACGAATAGCTTCTTTAAATGATGGTGCATTCACTGGCATAATCATAAATTCCTGGAAATCCACATTATTATCAGCATGTGCTCCACCATTAATAATATTCATCATTGGAGTAGGTAATACATGCGCATTCGCTCCACCAATATAACGATATAATGGGACATGTAATTCATCAGCAGCACATTTTGCAACAGCTAATGATACACCTAAAATCGCATTGGCACCTAAACGTCCTTTATTTGGCGTTCCATCTAAATCAATCATCATCTGATCAATTTTTCTTTGTGCTGTCACTTCTTCACCGACAACTGCTTTCGCAATTTCATCATTGACATTTTGAACAGCATTTAATACACCTAATCCTAAATATCTGTTTGCATCTCTATCTCTTAATTCAACA
The DNA here is from genome assembly GCF_055420065.1 of Massilimicrobiota sp. mt181. Classification (NCBI taxonomy): domain Bacteria; kingdom Bacillati; phylum Bacillota; class Erysipelotrichia; order Erysipelotrichales; family Erysipelotrichaceae; genus Massiliimicrobium; species Massilimicrobiota sp. mt181. The sequence continues at coordinate 172,647 of NZ_JBVAYN010000001.1, read as the reverse complement.
GCTTCATGAACACCTGTTGAAGCACCACTAGGAACAATGGCTCTACCAAAAGCACCACTTTCACTTTTAACTTCTACTTCTACTGTTGGATTACCACGTGAATCCAACACTTCTCTTGCATAGACACTGACTATCTTACTCATTTTATTTTCCTCCTGATAAGTTTTAACATATCTATTTGCACAAATAGTTAGTTATCTCTAACCATTAATAGAATAACATATTTTTGATTTCTATTCAACTTTAATAAATCAAAAATTTACAATTCATCATTAGTATAACTCTTCTTATCATTTCTATACATTCCAAAGAAAAAATGACAACATTTTTGTTGCCATTAAAACGTATTATTAATTTTTCCTCCAGGTCCTGCATGAATGATGTTTTCCGGGAAATTTGTATATTGTTTAAAATTTTCCTGAAACATTTCTACAAGCTTTTGCGCAGTCACATCATAAGCATCTTTACTCACCCACGTTGTTCGAGGATTTAATAGTTCTTGAGGAACACCTGGACAAAAGAGTGGAATGTTCAAATTGAAGAATGGATCAACTTCATAGCTGACATAATCCAATTCTCCATTAATCGCTGCATCAATCATCGCTCTGGTATATTTTAAAGGAATACGGCGTCCTACTCCATAAGATCCACCAACCCATCCAGTATTAATTAAGAAAACATTAGAACCTGCTTTTGTCATACGCTTTTGAAATTGTTTCGCATAAAGTAAGGGATCCATTGGTAAAAATGGTTCTCCAAAACATGTTGAAAAAGTGGCCTGTGGTTCCGTAATGCCATTTTCTGTACCCGCCAGTTTACTTGTATAACCTGATACAAAGTGATAAACAGCTGAATTTTGATCCAGTTTAGAAATAGGTGGTAAAACACCAAAGGCATCAGCTGCTAAAAAGAAGATTGTCTTAGGAATGGGTCCCATCCCACTTGGTTCAATATTCTTAATAAATTCAAGTGGATAACCGACACGTGTATTTTCAGTAATAGAATCATCATCAAAATCAATGATTCTCGTATCTTCAAATAAACAGACATTTTCTGCCATAGCTCCAAATCTAACAGCATCCCATATATCAGGTTCATTTTTTTGTGAAAGATTAATACATTTTGCATAACATCCACCTTCAAAATTAAAGACCGATGTACGTGACCAGCCATGTTCATCATCACCTATTAATTTTCTATTTGGATCAGTTGATAACGTTGTTTTTCCTGTCCCTGATAAACCAAAAAACAAAGCTGTATTTCCATCTTCTCCAATATTTGCTGAACAGTGCATTGTAAAGACATTGCGTTGTGGCAACATGTAATTCATGACACAGAAAATACTCTTTTTGATTTCTCCAGAATATCCTGTCCCTGCAATCAATACAATTTGCTTTTCATAGTCAATCATAACTGCGACATCACTATTTAAACCGACTGTTGCATCAATATGACAATCTGGCGCAACCAACACCAGATAATCTTCCTGAAAATGCTGTAATTCTCGAGGTGTTGGTTTAATTAATAAATTAGAAATAAATAAGTTCTGACTGGCTTTTTCATTAATAATTCTAAAACCATAAGAATATTTAGGATTAGCCCCAGCATAACCATCAAAAATATATAAGTCTTTATCTTGAAAATGTTCAATAATCGCTTGATAAACCTTATCAAACTGTTCTCTCGTAGCTGGTTGATTCACTTTACCCCAGGCAATTTTATTATGAACAGCAGGTGTATCAACAACATATTTATCCTGAGGCGAACGTCCTGTTCTTTCTCCTGTTTCCACACATAGACATCCTGCTCGACTTAGACGTCCTTCTTTTTTAATCAACGCTTTTTCTATAAGTGAGCCAGCAGGAATATTTCTAAACACTTGCCCATTTGTATGGATACCATATTTTTCAATACCATAGCTTTCCATATAATCTCTCCTTTCCTTCAAGTCTCCTTTCTTTTATTTTATAAAAAATAATGAACTACCACAAGAAAACTCGTTTCTCCAACAAAAAAAGGATTCCTGAGAATCCTTATCTATTCACTGAAGATGCAATTTTATGATATGTCCAACGTTTACCTCTAATCGCAACAGATAATGCCATAATATTTTCAGGTAAAGCAATACCACACCAACCAGCATCACCAATATGTTGAATATCAATACCACAACGTTTATTAACCAAAGCAATTTGTCTAATTGTTCCTTCATCACTACCTTCTTGAGAAGTTCCAATAGAACTTAATGATAAAGCACCTTTCGATTTAATTAATTTACAAGCAGCAGTGACTTCTTCTTCTGATAAACCAGGTACCGTATAAACAGCAGGCATTAAAATAATATCAGCACCTGCATCAATAAATCTTTCAATGCTATCTAAATCAACTAAAGCCTCATCAATTCCTGAAGAATGCATCTTACCAGCAATAATCATTCCACCAAAGTATTCTTTCGCAAGTTTAATAGCATTTTCAATAGATGCATTACTTACACCAGTTCCTGGATTTCCAGTTAAACAAATAAAATCAAAACCTAATTCCTTAGCTTTTATGAACGTTTCTTTTGTTGCATGACGTCCACTAGAAATTTCTAATCTGTTTTCCATCATTTTTGCATTTTCATCAATTGGTTCAAGATTACATCCCACTGGTCTACCAATTAATTTCTTTAATAATTTCACAGGTTCATCTGTTTCAGGTAATCCATTGATATGAGGATGATTACAATCAAAAACATTTAATAAAACCATATCACTTCCAAAAGAAACTGCCAATTCAGCATTTGTTAAATCACCAAGTAAAGGTGGACAAGCAACAACAGTTTCTGTCATAATTGTTCTTCCTTCACTCGCTAAAATAGATTGTTTCAATTCATCTTTATTCATTGATAACATTTCACTTGTTGTACAATTTAATAATCTTTTCATTTCCCGTATCCTCCTGTGAAATATTATATCGCTATATTATAACGCTTTCAACATATTAATTCCTAAAGATTTTTTCAGGATTTAAATTCTTCACTATAACACAGGATAGAAGACAAGAACTTAATAAAGATAATCCATAAATGAAACATAAAATCCTAATCATCTCTAACGATTGTATGTTAAGAATCCAAGATAGTAGCAATACCAATATCAAAGATAAAACCATCTTCAACAATTGATCGATATTTAAAATATATATAAATTCATTAAACATAACCCCATTTGCTTTAAGAATAGTTAATTCCTTTTCACGTCTTTTCAATGACCAATAACACATATAAGCAAAAATCAAAGCAAACAATATAATGGTAATGTATTTTTCCATTGTGTACATACGAATTGTGTCACTTTTCGTATTCATTAATAAATTAACATCTTGAAATGCATCATTAATATTCACATTTTCACTATAATTCTTGATATACTCTTCAACTGAAACAAGCGAGTCGATATTCTCACAAAATATCACATAGGCACTTTTTACTGGTTGTACTCCTCCCTGTGTTGCCAAAATTTCCATATCCTCATAATTCATCAACATATAATCCAATGAACGATCGTAGGCTACATTCATTCCTATTGATAGAATTCCACTAACTGGAATTTGTTGAATAACCTTTGTTTCATTATTAAAAATAAATTCTGATAAATGATAATCATTTTTATCATTAAGTAATTGATAAATACTGTGATAAGAAGGATAAAGGTGTCTATCTTCCTGAATTGTTTGAAATAATTTCCCATTTAACTGATTTTCAGGATATAGAGGATAAACAGGAATTTGACGACTATCTACTTGAACTGATAAATCATAGAAAGGATAAACCCTTTTCACTCCTAAGTGATTTTGAATACCTTCTATGAAATCTTGTGATAAAGGGGACGCTTTATTATAAACTCCTAATTTCTGTGCTACATCATTACTTTCAATCATGATTTGAAAATCTGATAAACGACTCATCTGATAATCAATTCCAACCTGTGCCTGATCTATAGATTTTTGAATAATGAATGTCCCTAAACTTCCTAAAGTCAAAACAATAATCATAAAAATATTTATCAATCTTTCATTTTGAAAACAATGTTTTAAATAATACAAAAGAAAACGTACTTGCTGATGTTTTGACTTTTGTATGAACATTATCGGGTCATCTTGACATTCTTTTTTTAATACTATTCCTTGCTCATTCATTTCATAAATACAATCGGCGTATTCTTTAGCTATATAGCTATGACTTGCTACAATAATCGTACAATTTTCTGTTTTTAATAAGTCTTTTAATAACTGAAAAATTTCTCTTTCATTTATTTCATCTAAAGCACTTGTCGGTTCGTCTAAAATCAAAATTTCTGGTTTTTTCAGCAAAGCACAGGCAATCGCTAATCTTTGTTTTTCACCTCCTGATAAAGTCATAACCTTTTGATTAAAATCATGATAAAGATGCACCTTATCTAACAACGGCCTCATTGCAGCTTGCTCAAAAGGTTCACCACTTAAATAACTATAATATTTTAAACATTCAGTTACAGTCATGTTTTCAAGCAATCCATAATCCTGAAAAACATATCCAATAGAATATCTTCTTAATTTTGTCTGTTGACGACGACTAAGAGTTATGAAATCCTGTTTATGATACATATAATGATAATCTTGGTCATATGAAATCAAGCCTAATTTATATAATAAAGTTGTTTTCCCACTTCCACTTAAACCTTGAATAAAGGTTAAATGATGTTCAGGAATCAATAAACTTTGTTTTTTTACTTTCTTTGATGTATAACGTGTCGACACATGCGTTAGTTCAATCATCTTTTTACCCTCCCTAACACAATCATTGGTATACCTACTTCTATACATAAACTGAGTACAATACAAAAGACAAAGAATGATGGTCGAATAATAAAGACTTCATTATACATCAAAGCAAAAAATACATATGCAATAACAAACATAAAAACAATAGATAAAACCATACATATGAAACTTTCATATAAAAAATAAATACCTAGTATTTTTTTTGCAAAAGAAACTGTAAAACCACGTCTTGTAAAAAAATGAATAAAATCAACATCATCTTGTCTTTGATTATACTTAACTCCAAAAAACAACATTAACACAACAAACATAATCAAACCTGAAATCATAAAAATACTTTCATTTAATTGTTTCACAACATCTACTTTTGTATAAATATCATAATAGTCAGATGATACTTTAAATCCTTGGGCTTCAATATCTTCTTTTGCCTCATTAAAATCATATCCATCTTCAACAACAAACTGATAGTAATTAGGATAATAAGGTTGAGCATCTTCGGGAATAGAATGCATGAGTGTCGTTTGATATTTTTCTATAACACCTAATGGACAAAATAGGTCCACATTCATATTATTGATTGGTGCCATTTTCAAAGGATATGTAGAATCTACAATTCCTTTAATTTTCATTTTTAAAATAATTGTCTGATAATGAATTTCTTCCATTTCATTTTCTATTGTACGATACACTGGTATCGTCACTGGAAATTCTATTTCTGTATTTTCATTGACCTCTTGGCAAATATTTTTTAAAGTTTCCTCACCTATAAGAGTACGATCTTCAAATAAATTTCCAGTTTTTAAGTAATATAAAAGTGGTAACGAAATATAAATTCCCTCTTCATTATCTATGGTTTTCTCAACATAATCCATTTTATATTGAAAGTTTTCATTATATGTTGCCCATCCAAATGTTCCTAGTGTCATTTCTCGACGATCTTCTATTTGACCATCTTGATATAACTTTAAATTTAAATCATCCAAATTCTCATCTAGATGTTCTGTCAAATATTCATCTAGAATAAATGGCCATGTTTTGACATGAGATAGCTTCTTAACACTTTTAATTTCTTCACCAATAGAAGGTGGAATTGGAGTTAATTGAATATATTCACGATAGAACACTCCACCCTTATCTAATAATGCTAATTGATCTATATATTTTTGAATAACTGATTGTCCATATAAAACAGAAAAACTACATAAACCAATAGATAACGAAGTCAAACAAACCATGATGATTTTTAACAATTTTCTATGCTCAAACATTTTATATAAATATTGAGTATAGTGTTTTGGAGAAGCTATTGATGATATTCCTTTCTTTTCTATAATTTGTGGAGAATTTATCACATATTGTGTTAACTTCTGATTCTCAATCTGATAAACAATATCAGCTTCTTTTTTAATTAAGGCATCATGAGTAAAAATAATGACTGTATGGCCCTGATGAGCATAATCCTTTAATAATTCTACAATTAACTGTGTATGATGTTTATCTAATGATGCCGTTGGTTCATCAAAAACAAGTATTTCAGGTTGATGAATTAAGGCTAATAAAATACTCACCCTGATTTTCTCTCCACCCGACAGCTGTTGAGGATAAAGTGAATAAGTATGCTTTATTTCTAACTGCTCTGCTATTTCATCAATATCATATCCATGAGATAACGATTGACATAATCCTATATGATCCTTTATTTTTAAATCATTAATAAATGCAGGAATCTGATCCACAATTCCCATATGTGTTAGAATAAATTCCTGTTGTTGATTCATATTTAAATCAGTTATATTTTCATTATTATAATAATATTCATAGGTTCCTGTTCTTTGAAAAGTCAACAACTCATGCAGCGTGGATTTTCCACTACCACTCTTACCTATAACTACTGTTAATTCATGATCTTGAGCACAAAAATATGCATGATTATAAACAACATGTTCATTATAATAAACACAAATATTCTTCATTTCTAACATTAATCTCACCTACTACCCCTAAAAATATCACGTCTAATAAATATGGAAAAAAGATGAATAAAATTCATCTTTTTAGGTTAATTGAAATCATACATCACTAAAGAAGTAGTGTATACAATTTGAGGTGGGATAGTAGCAAATTGGGCTTTTGCTTTCCAATTCACAGAAATCACCAAACCACTAGAAGCTTTGTTTACCACTGTTGCACTCACTTTTGTTGTACCAATGGACTTACTTGTAGCAGTCAATTTGTATGAATCAATGGTATATTTTCCATTAACATATCTAAGAGTAGCTGTACATTTCGTATTTAGAGTTCCAATTTGTTTCCCTGATGCATTTTTTACAGGAATAGCTTTAGTTATTTCCTCTTCAAAAATCTGTGCTCTTGGTTCTACAATATTTTCTGTCGATAAAGCATGAGCATTTGCACAAACACCTCCCAAAACTAACACTGCCGTCAAAAAACTAGTTAATAATTTTTTCATAATGTTCTCCTTTCCCAAATTATTTTAATGATGTACATAGACAAAATTTAGCAAATATCGAATATTTATAATACTTAAACTTTTAGTAATTAAATATATAATTTATTCTAACAACTGTCTATATAATGTCTTTTTCATCTTGTGGTAATTATATAATAAAGGAGACAATTTTTATATCAATTAAGGACAAAGCGTTTATTTCAAGGATAAATCGCATCACTCCCCTAATAAAGAAGTTTTGATAATAAAAGTTTTATCATCATAATCAATATCTAAAGTTCCATGATATTGATTAACAATTCTACGAATACTTTTGAGTCCATACCCATGGTATTTTTTATCTTTTTTGGTTTTTAAAGTTTGATCAAATGATTGGTCTATATCATTTTCCACTTGAACATGTAATATTTGTTGTTCATAAACGATATTCACTTTTATCAATCCGTTTTGGGGACAATTTTCTATCGCATTATCTAGTATATTAGATAACAAATCATTTAAAACATAATCTTGAATAGATAATTGTTGAGGAACATTAATCAAACACTCCACTCTTATATGTTTCATATCAGCATTAATGATTTTATTATTGATAATGGTATTAATCAGTTGATTTCTTGTTTTAACTAATACAGGTATTGATGAAATAAGATTATTATGATTATTGATTAATTCTTTAATTTTCGGATAATCTTTCTGATTCAAATAATAATTAATTAATTGATAGTCATGTTTCAAATCATGTTTTGTCATCTTTAATTGTTCATATATATGAAGCAAAGCCTGTTCATTCTTTTGTTCTTGTTTTAATTTTTCATATTTTTCTTTTTTATTGTTTAAATCAAAAAGATAAAACAGGAGTATAAATACACCAAATACACAAAATAACAGTATTCCAAACATTTTCATCAATTCAGGAGTATGAGATTTAAAAACAAGATACTCCTGTGTAAATTGTAATGACACACAATATAAACCTAATAAAACAACAGTCAAAATATAATAATTCATTTGTTGAAAAGAAAGACGGATTGTTTTTAATTTTTTCAAAAATAATAAACCAAATAATAAATAGAAAATCTTTGTATAATAGTCATTTAATTCTACTAAAAATAATTCATCAATAAACAACAACAGTATATTCATTGTTAAGCTATAAACACTTTCCAAAATCACAACAAATAATATTTCACTTTTTCTATTATGAGTAAAGATGCATCCTAACACAAAGTTTAGAAAAATAAATATGTACGACAATGAAATACCAGAAAAATCAATGAATCCATATATTGTAACAATACCAACATTAATCATGACCATTAAAATTCTATAAAGCCAACACATATTTTTCCTAATATCTAACAAATAAGTAATAAACCATGTCTGTAATAATGAACTTATAATATTTAACCCTAACCATGCCATATATATTGACTCCTATGTTGCATATATCTTTGCATAAATGGTTTCTTGCTGCCACGTGTAAACGGAATGATTATATTATACGAGAGCATTATATCCTTCTTTTCCACTTTTACTACAGAATCCAAATTAATGATTATGTGACTATTTAATTTATAGAATCTACAATGATTAAGTTGTTGATAGGTTTGTTTGAGTGTTTGATATGTTGTATAACTTTTTGTTGGAGTCAATATGCGAATTTGATTACGTGATGATTCAATATAAATAATATCTTTCTGCTTGATAGAAACACTCATTCCATTCACAACTACAGAAATATGTTCTCCGTCTTGAAGTATTATCTTTTTATATTTATTCACAAAATGATCATAATCTTCATCAAAATGTGATTTTCTGATAAAGAAGAATGTATTTTGTTGAAAACTTTCATAAACAAAGTGATCAACACTAGATATATAAACAATGATTGCATGGGGATATAACTTTGATATATTCATTCCATATTCAAAGCTCTCTCCTTCCTTCAACATAACGTCAAGAAATATACATTGATATTCTTTAGTGTAAATATCATCACAAAAAGAATCATACATATCAATTTGTATATCTTGAAATGTATGATTTAAATGTGCTTTTAATTGTTCTATAAATATATGATCATCATCTACAATAACACACTTCATAAACAATCCTCCTAATATTCTTATTGTATCATAGTTTCCCATTATCAAAAAACAATAATTTTCATAGAAAAACTAGGCATAAAGCCTAGTCTTGAGGATGTGTATCTAAATAATGTATCACAATCTTTGAGAGACATGTTGAAACAATCAGTCCAAAGATAAGTGACATAATAATATATTGGAATAGCATTGTTGTGACTGGAGCTAATTGTAATAAGTCATATGTGATATAAGAAACCAATACAAAGGCTGCAATATCAACAATTAAGACAACGCTACGATAAAGATTAATTGGACTATAGATACGATAGATCATATGGATTGAAAGAATTGCAGTTGTATAATAAAGAATTGTAAACATTTGATTTAATGAAAGTGACAAACTTGGAGTTAAGAGTCTTAATGTGATGACACATAGGACAATCGCTATAGCATTAGGAAATGAATAACGAAGTGTATAGCGACCAATTGTTTCTTTTTGTTTAGAAATATTCTTTTCAAATAAAATCATAAATGATGGAAAACCTTCAACGAAGTTATCTAGCAATGTCATTTGAAAAGGAATAAATGGATAAGGCATGTTTAAAAGAATACATATGATAGATATCAGAATCGTATAAATTGTTTTTAAATAGTACATCGAAGCAGAACGCGTCACATTATTAATATCTAAACGTCCTTCTTTTACAACATCTACCATTGTAGATAATTCACCATTGATAACAACAAATTGAGAAATTTGTTTAGCTGCATCTGACCCTGAACCCATGGCAATAGACACATCTGCATCTTTCAAAGCTAAAACGTCATTTACACCATCACCTGTCATTGCTACTTTCTGTTTATGTTTTTGTAAACACAGTATCATTTCATGTTTTTGTGAAGGTGAAGCTCGACCAATAACATGATAATTTAAAATTGCATTCTCTATTTCTTCAGGTGTAGAGATTGTCGATGCATCAATATAATGATCAGCATTTTCGATACCTGCCTGCATAGCCAGTGCACTCACTGTAATAGGATTATCACCAGATATAACTTTGACATCAACATCATTATCTTTAAAGAATTGAATGGTTTCTCTAGCATCCACTCTTAATGGATCTAAAATCACAATAACCGCTAAAGCAACAGATTGATTAAGAGTTTGTTGAAAAGTCTCAAAATCATCATGTCTAGCAACCATAAGAACTCTTGCACCATGATGTTTTGCTTCTTCTACAGCTTCCGGTAAAACGAAGTCAGGTAAAATCACTTCAGGTGCACCAACAATAATGGTTCCTACATTTTCTAATTCTAAAGCACTCCATTTTCTAGCCGAAGAAAAAGAAACTCTTCTTAATGTTGAATAAGGTGCATCACCTTGAAAATAATCATTTAAAGTTAAAAATGTCGCATTGTTGTCTAGACTTCCTTTCACAAAAGAATTCATAATCCAAGAAAACTGTTCGTTCCATGGATTATCAAAAGTATAAACATCTTGAACCTGCATTTTTCCTTGCGTTAATGTTCCTGTTTTATCCAGACATAAGACATCAACACGAGATAGCGTTTCAATACTATACATTTCCTGTACAAGAACTTTACGTTTTCCTAACCTAACAACACTAGTTGCAAGAGAAACACTTGTTAGTAAAACAAGTCCTACTGGCAACATTCCTAGCAATGCTGTTGAAGTGTTCACAACAGTTGTTTTTAATGATTCATCTCTTATACCCATAGCCTGATAAAGCATACAAATACTAATCGGTATTACAAGCATACTCGTAAAACGTGTGACTTTTTTAAAGACTTTCACCAGTTCAGAAGTAACAGGTTTTCTGTTTCTCGCTTCATTGGCAATTTTAGTTGCATAATTATCTATTCCGACATGTTCAACACAGGCATGACAAGCCCCTGAGACAATAAAACTTCCTGATAGTAAATGATCACCTACATCTTTTAAAACAGGATCAGCTTCCCCTGTTAGCAATGATTCATCCACTTCTACTTGAGTATCTAAAACAATACAATCCGATGAAATCTGCTGCCCTGTTTCTAAAAAGACAACATCATTTAAAACAATATCCTCGTTTTCAATTTCCTGAATCTGTCCATCACGTAAAACCTTTGTTTTTGGCGAAATAATCAAATTCAAACGTGCAACCATATTACGTGAACGTATATCCTGATAAATATGAATGACTATATTCATAGTGACTATCAGCACAAAAAATAAGCTTGACCATGCCTGAACATAGATCAAAGCACATGCAATCACAAAATTATATGCATTAAAAAGTGTGAACACATGTTCACAAAAAATCTGAAAATTTGTTTTCACCAATGGTTTTGGTGATATATTGACATGTCCTAATCGGACTTGTTCTTTCACTTGTTGACTCGTTAATCCCTTCACTTCGTTCATTTCATCACCCATTATTCATATATAGCTATTTTTAATTCTATCATATTTATATGGAAAAACCATGAATTTTTTCTAAAGTTTTTCTAAAAAAAAGAATAGAGTTCTTTCTCTATTCCTGAATATCATTTTGATCAAAAACATCATCAATTGGTGCTCCTGGAGCAACCATTGGGAAGACTTTATCATCTTCTTCAATCATACACTCAATCACTACTGGTCCTTGACTATCCATAGCTTCCAAAATAGCAGGAGCAACTTCTTCTTTCTTTGTGACTTTGATAGCTTTACATCCAAGTCCCTCAGCAGTTTTACAGAAATCAACTTTATCATCCAACACTGTTGCTGAATAACGTTTTCCATAAAATAATGTCTGCCATTGACGTACCATTCCTAAAACATGATTATTTAAAATGACTTCAATAATAGGGACATTATAACGTGATGCTGTAGCTAATTCATTCATATTCATTCTAAAGCATCCATCTCCAGCTATATTAAAAACATATTGATCAGGTTTTCCATATTTTGCGCCAATTGAAGCACCCAAGCCATAACCCATTGTTCCAAGTCCACCACTTGTAATCAGTTGACGTGGTCTTTTAAAGTGATAGTATTGGGCTGCCCACATCTGATTTTGTCCAACTTCTGTGCAGATAATAGCATTATTATCCGTTAAGGCTTCAATTTGTTCTATAACATATGGCCCTGTTAATTTATCAGTATCATAAGATAATGGATATTGTTCTTTTAAAGCTCTGATTTCTTTGAGCCATTGTGCATGGTTTTGTTGTTTTAACAAAAGATTCAATGCATTTAAGACACTCTTTGCATCTCCAACAATACCTAAATCCACATTCACATTTTTATTGATTTCTGCTTCATCAACATCAATATGAATAATTTGAGCATGTCTAGCAAATTGTGCAGCATTTCCAATGACACGATCACTAAATCTCGCTCCAATTGCAATCAACAAATCACATTGGGAAACTCCTAGATTACTTGTCTTTGTTCCATGCATACCTAACATTCCTGTATAACGTGGATTCGTTCCATCAAAAGCTCCTTTTCCCATTAATGAATCAGTGACAGGAGCATCAATTTTTTCTACAAATTCACGTAACTCGTCAGTCGCATTTGAACGCACAACTCCTCCACCAACAAAAACGAATGGTTTTTGACTTTTTTCAATCATTTCAATGGCCTGTTTTAATGTTGAAGTTGGATAAGTATAACTGCGTCTTTCAATTTTTTCTGGTTTCTGACGATGATACTCACATTTATTGGCTGTCACATCTTTCGTAATATCAACTAAAACTGGTCCAGGTCTTCCTTCCTGTGCAATTTGAAAAGCTTTGCGAATGGTTGGTGCCAAATCTTCCACGTTTTTGACAATATAATTATGTTTTGTAATGGGCATTGTCACACCTGCAATATCAACTTCCTGGAAACTATCCTTTCCTAGTAATGGCACAGCAACATTAGCAGTAATAGCCACAAGAGGAACAGAATCCATATGTGCTGTCGCAATTCCTGTCACAAGATTTGTTGCACCAGGTCCACTTGTTGCCATACAGACACCTACTTTACCAGTCGCTCTGGCATAGCCATCTGCTGCATGTGAGGCACCCTGTTCATGGGATGTCAGAACATGGTTAATCTTATCACGATAATTATATAAACTATCATAGACATTCAATATTGTTCCTCCTGGATAACCAAAGACTGTATCAACACCCTGTTCCAGTAAACATTCAATAACAATATCGGCTCCTGTTAATAACATATGATTCCTCCTATTCTTTGACTTTTAAAACAGCTCCAGTATTGGCAGATGTCACCATAGAAGCATATTTTTTCAAATATCCTTTCACAACTGGTAATTTTGGTTTAAAATTCTTTCTTCTTTCTGCTAACTCTTCATCACTAACTAACAATTCAATACGATGATTGATAATATCAATATCAATCATATCTCCTTCTTCTACAAGACCAATTGGTCCTCCTACTGCTGCTTCTGGTGAAACATGTCCAATAGAAGCTCCACGTGTTGCGCCAGAGAAACGACCATCCGTAATTAAAGCCACATCCTTATCTAATCCCATACCTGCGATTTCAGATGTTGGTGATAACATTTCTCTCATACCTGGTCCACCTTTTGGTCCTTCATAACGAATGACAACAACATCTCCTGCCACAATCTTACCAGCACGAATAGCAGCTATTGCATCTTCTTCACAATCAAAGACTCTAGCTGGTCCTTTGTGTTGTAACATTTCTGGTGCCACTGCACTTTGTTTAACAACACAGCTATCAGGTGCTAAATTTCCTTTCAATACAGCAATACCACCTGTTTTCATATATGGATTTTCGACAGGACGGATAATATTTGGATCTAAATTGACACATCCTTCAATATTTTCTTTTAATGTTTTTGTTGTACAAGTCAAAACATCAGTGTGTAAAATACCTAATTTATCTAATTCATTCATCACCGCATACACGCCACCAGCTTCATTTAAATCTTCCATAAAAGTATCTCCAGCTGGAGCTAAATGACATAAGTTTGGTGTATGTTGACTGATTTCATTAGCAATCTCTAAATTTAACTCAACGCCTGCTTCATAAGCTATCGCTGGTAAATGCAACATAGAGTTTGTTGAACATCCTAAAGCCATATCAACAGTTAAGGCATTTAAGAAAGCTTCTTTTGTCATAATATCTCTTGGTTTGATATCCTTTTTGACTAATTCCATAATTTGCATACCTGCATGTTTAGCCAATCTAATTCTTTCACTATAAACAGCTGGAATTGTTCCATTACCTTTTAACCCCATTCCTAAAACTTCAGTTAAACAGTTCATTGAATTTGCTGTATACATACCAGAACATGATCCACATGTTGGACATGCTTTTTCTTCAAATTCTTTGAGTTTTTCAGCTGTAATTTTTCCTGCATTAAATTGCCCAACAGCTTCAAATAATGATGATAAACATGTTTGTTTACCATCCAATCTTCTTCCTGCCAGCATTGGTCCCCCACTGACAAAAATGGTTGGGATGTTAATTCTTGCTGCTGCCATCAACAAACCAGGAACATTTTTATCACAGTTTGGAATCATAACCAAACCATCAAATTGATGAGCATTAGCTAAGCATTCTGTGCTATCGCAAATCAATTCTCTTGTCACTAAAGAATATTTCATTCCTGTATGATTCATCGCAATACCATCACAAACTGCAATGGCAGGAATTTCAACAGGTGTTCCTCCTGCTAAATAAATTCCTTTTTTCACTGCCTCCGCAATTTTATCTAGATTCATATGACCTGGAACAATTTCATTATAAGAATTCACCACCCCAATAAGTGGTCTATCTAATTCCTCTTCAGTCATACCTAACGCATTAAATAATGAACGATGTGGAGCTCTTTCCACACCTTTTTTGACTTGATCACTTTTCATGTTCATACCTCCCCATTACAAGTTTTCTACAATATATTGTCCCATCTCTTCACAAGAGACTTGTGTTTTTCCTTGAGACATAATATCAACTGTTCGATAACCTTTTTCCAAGACTTTTTCAACAGCTTTTTCAATCATATCTGCTTCTGCATCCATATCAAATGAATAACGAAGCATCATGGCTGCAGAAAGAATCGTTGCGATTGGATTGGCTAAATTCTTTCCTGCAATATCCGGTGCACTTCCATGACTTGGTTCATACATACCCAGTTTATCTTCTCTTAGTGATGCACTAGATAACATACCAATAGATCCTGTAATCATGCTGGCTTCGTCACTTAAAATATCTCCAAACATATTTTCTGTTAGAATAACATCAAACTGACATGGATCTTTGACTAACTGCATCGCACAGTTATCCACAAGCATATGTTCTAATTCAACATCTGGATAATCTTTGGCGACTTCATTGACAACTTTTCGCCATAAACGTGATGTATCCAAAACATTGGCCTTATCGACACTTGTCACTTTATGACGACGTTTCATGGCAATGTCAAAAGCTCGTTTGGCAATACGGCGAATTTCTGCTTCACTATAAATTAAATTATCATGAGCTACTATTTGACCATCAATCTCTTTGGTTTCTCTTTCACCAAAATAAAGTCCACCTGTTAATTCACGAACAATGATCATATCAAAGCCTTGTTGGCTTAATTCTTCTTTTAAAGGACAGGTCCCTTTTAATTCTTTATACAGATAAGCAGGTCTTAAATTTGCAAATAAGCCTAGAGCTTTACGCATTTTTAATAAACCAGCTTCTGGTCTTAGTGATGGTTCTAACTGATACCATGGTGAAGTATTCGTATCTCCACCGATAGACCCTAACAAAACAGCATCACTGTTTTGAGCAACTTGAATAGCTTCATCTGTCAATGGAACACCATATGCATCGATAGAAGCTCCACCCATTAAAATATATTGATAATGAAAAGTATGATGGCATTTTTCTGCTATAGCATTCAAGACATGCAACGAAGCATCCACAATTTCTGGGCCAATCCCATCACCTTTAATGACTGCTATTGTTTTTTCCATGACTTATCCCCTCTTCTTTTCATTCACATAATTCACTAATCCATTGGCCTGAATCATTTTTTGTAAAAATTCAGGGAATGGTTGTGCCTGATACTCTCTATTTTTTGTAAGATTCTTAATAATTCCTGTATCAAAATCAACTTCCACCTGATCTCCTTCATCAATATCTTGAGCAGCTTCAGGACATTCTAAGATGGCAAAGCCAATATTAATAGAATTACGATAAAAAATACGAGCAAAAGACTGGGCAATCACGCAGCTGACTCCAGCTGTTTTTAAAGCTAATGGCGCATGTTCACGTGAAGAACCACATCCAAAGTTCTTTCCTGCTACCATAATATCTCCCGGATTTAATCTTTCCACAAATGTTGGATCAATATCCACCATCGCATGACTGGCTAATTCCTGTGCATCAAATGAATTTAAATAACGTGCTGGGATAATAACATCAGTATCCACATTATCCCCATATTTTAAAACTTTTCCTTTGGCTTTCATGTTATTCTCCCACCTTTCTTGGATCAGCTATATATCCGGCAATTGCACTCGCTGCCGCAACTTCAGGAGACGCTAAATAAATTAAAGATTCTGTATCTCCCATTCTTCCTACAAAGTTACGATTTGTTGTGGAAACACATTTTTCACCTTTGGCCATAACACCCATATGACCACCCATACATGGACCACAGCTTGGTGTATTGAATGCACATCCTGCTTCAACAAAGATTTCAGCCAAACCTTCACGAATACATTCCACAAAGATTTTCTGTGTTGCAGGAATGACCATGACTCTGAGCGTATCAGCAACTTTCTTTCCTTTTAAGATAGCAGCTGCTTTACGCAAATCACTTAAGCGACCATTCGTACATGAACCAATCACAACCTGATCGATATAAATCTTTTCACTTTCATTGATTTCTTCCATTGTATGTGCATTTCCTGGTAAATGAGGGAAAGCAACAGTTGGTGTAATCTTTGACAAATCAACTTCAATGACTTCATCATATTCAGCATCTTCATCTGCCTGGTATTCTTTATAGCTTTTCTTTGAATGTTTTTTCATATATTCTCTAGTCTTGTCATCTACTGGGAAAATACCATTTTTCGCTCCAGCTTCAATGGCCATATTACAAATGGTAAAACGATCATCCATCGTTAAAGAAGCGACACCATCGCCAGTAAATTCCATTGATTTATATAAAGCCCCATCAACACCAATACGACCAATAATATGTAAAATCACATCCTTACCACTAACATAAGGCTGTAGTTTTCCTTTTAATACAAACTTGATAGCACTAGGTACCTTGAACCATAGTTCTCCTGTCGCCATACCTGTCGCAATATCTGTTGTTCCAACACCTGTTGAAAATGCCCCTAACGCTCCATAAGTACAAGTATGAGAATCAGCTCCAATGATACACTCTCCAGCCACAACAATTCCCTGTTCTGGTAAAATCGCATGTTCAACACCACATTTTCCCTGTTCCATATGATGTGTTAAACATTGTTCTCTAGAAAATTCTCTAATAGCCTTAGAATTTTCTGCTGATTTCATATCTTTATTAGGCGTAAAATGATCAGGAACCAAAACAACCTTATCCTTATCAAAAACATGGTCAGCCATTTGCTTAAAGATTGGCAAAGCCATTGGTCCTGTAATATCATTCGCCATTACAACATCTAATTTTGCTTCAATTAACTGCCCAGCTGTGACTTCTTTTAATCCAGCATGATCAGCTAATATTTTTTGTGTCATCGTCATTGACATGTTTTTAATCCCCCTTATCACTTTGTATGTCCTCACTAAAGAGCTTTCTCACTCTTTACTGAGCACACACAAAGTGTGTGTGTCTTAATTATTAATTAATTTATCTTCATCAGACCAGCTATATAAGCTTCTAATTTCTTTTCCAACTTTTTCACTTTGATGTTCTTTAGCTAATTTACGCATAGCTTTGAAATGAGCTTGTCCTCCAGCTGGTGACATATCCAATAAGAAATCTTTCGCAAATGTTCCATCTTGAATATCTTGTAAGATTTGACGCATAGCTTTCTTTGTATCTTCAGTGATAATCTTTGGTCCTGTAATATAATCACCATATTCTGCAGTATTTGAAATAGAATATCTCATACCTTCAAATCCTGATTGATAGATCAAATCAACAATCAATTTCATTTCATGAATACATTCAAAGTATGCATTCTTTGGATCATATCCTGCTTCTACCAAAGTTTCAAAACCAGCTTGCATTAAAGCACAAACACCACCGCATAATACAGCTTGTTCACCAAATAAGTCAGTTTCAGTTTCAGTTCTGAATGTTGTTTCCAAGATACCTGCTCTTGCTCCACCAATAGCTAAACCATATGCTAAAGCGATGTCTAAAGCTCTACCTGTTGCATCTTGTTCAACTGCTACTAAACATGGTGTTCCTTTTCCTGCCTGATATTCACTACGTACTGTATGTCCTGGTGCTTTTGGTGCAATCATTGTCACATCAACATTTTTTGGTGGAACAATTTGACCAAAATGAATATTAAATCCATGAGCAAACATCAACATGTTTCCTTCTTCCAAGTTTGGTTCAATAGATTCTTTATATAATTTTGCCTGTAATTCATCATTAATAAGAATCATGATGATATCTGCTTTTTTAGCAGCTTCAGCAGAAGTATAAACTTCAAATCCCTGAGCTTCTGCTTTTGCCCAAGATTTAGACCCTTCGTATAAACCAACAATAACATGAACTCCTGATTCTTTTAAGTTCAATGCATGAGCATGTCCTTGAGACCCATAACCAATAATCGCTACTGTCTTTCCATCCAACAAAGCTAAATTACAATCTGATTCATAATAAATTTTTGACATTTTTTTTACCCCCTGTTTTCTTTTTTATTTATTTCAAAATCATTAAGACCTCTTGAAATACCAGCCAAACCAGTACGTACGATCTCAACAATATTGAAGCCATCTAACATAGCCAATAAGCCATTAATTTTACTATGTGTTCCTGTCACTTCAATGACCATTGAATCAGGTGACACATCCACAATCTTTGCTCTAAAGATATCAACAATTGACACAATATCAGCACGTGTACTGCGATCTGCCTCTACTTTGATTAGCACAAGTTCACGATAAACAGATGATTCACTTGGCAAAGCAAAAATTTCAATGACATCTTCAAGTTTTCTTAACTGTTTTTCAATCTGTTCTAAGATCTGCTGATTGCCTTGAGCTACAACTGTCATTCTTGAAATTCCTTCAATGCTTGTCGGTCCAACTGTTAAACTATCAATGTTGTAGCCACGTCTTGAGAAAAGACTACTCACACGTGTCAGTACCCCTGCACTGTTGTGTACAAGTATTGATAAAATGAGTTCTTCCATAATCTATCCTTCCTTTTTAATATTTTTATATATACGATTCATGGCTGAAATCATAGCTTTAATTGTTGCCGTTGTGATATTCAAATGAACACCCACACCATATTCACATTCTTCAACACCTAATGGGCGTAGCTGAACATAAGCAGCAGCCTTAGAATTAGAACCTGATGTCAAAGCATGTTCACTATAATTAACCAATTCTGTATATAAGAAATCATCTGTTGAGTTAAATGCATTCTTTACAGCATCGATTGGTCCATTACCATATCCAATTAAAGTTTTTAATTCTCCATGATCTTCGATTGTCACTTCAGCACGTCTTTCATATTCATTATCTTCATCACTAATATCAATCAGTCTTTGTTTAATAAATTTGTATGGATATTCAATATCAATATATTCTTTCTTAAATGTATCATAGATACGTTCTGGAGATACTTCTCCCTCTAATTCACTGATATTTTGAATAGATTTCGCAAAATCTACCTGCAATGCTTTTGGTAAATGATAACCAAAAACAGTTTCCATAACAAAGGCAACGCCACCTTTTCCAGACTGTGAATTAATACGTACAATTGGTTCATACTGACGATTTAAATCAGCTGGATCAATTGGCAAATATGGCACTTCCCAAATACCATCACCACGTTGATGATAAGCATACATACCTTTATTGATGGCATCCTGATGGCTGCCAGAGAAAGCTGTAAAGACAAGTTCTCCAGCGTATGGTTGTCTAGGTGGAACTTCCATTTTGGTACATTTTTCATAAACATTCTTAATTTGATTCATTTGTCCAAGTTCCAATTCTGGATCAATACCATGTGTAAACATATTTAAAGCCAATGTGATAATATCAACATTTCCTGTTCTTTCTCCATTTCCAAAGAGAGTTCCTTCAACACGATCAGCACCAGCCAATAAAGCCAATTCTGTCGCTGCAACGCCACATCCTCTATCATTATGTGGATGTACACTGACAATGACTCTTTCACGATCTTTGAAATGACGACACATCCATTCAATCTGATCAGCATATACATTTGGCGTATCCATTTCCACTGTAGATGGCAAATTGATAATCACTTTACGTTCTTTTGAAGCTCCCCATGTATCCAAAACAGCTTCACAGACTTCCATCGCATAATCAACTTCTGTTCCAGTAAAGCTTTCTGGTGAATATTCCAAAATGACTTCACCATCAAAATCCTGTGATAAATCTTTGACTAATTTTGTCCCATCAACAGCAATCTGTTTAATTTCTTCCTTACTTTTATGAAAGACAACATCCCTTTGTAAAATAGATGTTGAATTATAAATATGCACAACAGCTTTTTTTAATCCCTTTAATGATTCAAAAGTTCTTTTAATTAAATGTTCTCTAGCCTGTGTTAAGACTTGAACAGTAACATCATCAGGTATTAAATTCTTTTCTATTAATAATCTTAAAAAATCATACTCAATCTGTGATGATGATGGAAAACCAACTTCAATTTCTTTAAATCCCAAACGAACAAGGAGCTGAAACATTTCTACTTTTTCATCAATACTCATTGGTGTAATCAATGCCTGATTTCCATCACGTAAATCAACTGAACACCAGATAGGTGCATGTTCAATTTCATGATCTGGCCATGTACGATCTGTTAATTTGATTGTTTCAAACTTTTTATATTTTTTATAATTCATCTTCTTCCTCCCCTTTCCTATAATAAAAAATCTCGTTCTCATTATGAAAAAATTCATAATAGAGGACGAGAGTTCATGACTTCGTGGTTCCACCTCATATTCATTATTGCCTCACGACAATAACCTTATCAAGTACGCTTATCTTATAAGTTCATACTCTAGCGTGATAACGGTCGCATTCCGTAGCAGCTTACTATACTTTCAGTGCTCTACTCAAGGACGAGTTCAATAATATTCTCACAATTCTTTTCACCAGCCAGAATTTCTCTACGCTTCCCCTATTATTTACTATTTCCTATCACTGTATTTATTATAGAGTTGTTGGATATATCATATACCTTTTCTCAAACATAGTCAACCATAATTTCTTTTTTTCAGTTCTCTTTTTTTCACTTTTATGAAAATAAATATATTATTTTTAGTGTTTTTCAAAAAATAAAGTGCATTTTACAAACTATATCTACATCGCTTTAAAAGCATTTTTTTCGCTTTATATGCAAAAAAAGAATAACTACTAAGAGTTATTCTATCGTTCAAATGCTAATTCAATTAATCGATCGATAAGATCACTATAAGAAAGACCATAATCAGCCATTAATTGTGGATACATCGAAATTTTTGTAAAACCAGGCATTGTGTTAATTTCATTCAAATAAACCTGATTTGTTTTCTTATCCAAAAAGAAATCAACACGTGAAAGACCATGTCCATCAATAGCTTTAAACACCTTCAATGCATATTCTCTAATCTTTTCCTGAATATCAGCATCAACCAAAGCTGGAATACATGTCTTACTTTCTTCATCTTCATATTTTGATTCAAATGTATAAAATTCACCATGAGGCATAATTTGTCCTACACGTGAAACAACTGGATCATCATTACCTAAGACTGCCGTTTCTAATTCAATACAGTCAATATATTCCTCTACAACAATATGACTATCATATTGTCCTGTCTGTTCAAGAATATCTAAAAAGTCCTCTTCTCTATCTACACGGAAGCATCCTACACTTGATCCAGAACGACTTGCTTTCACAAAGCATGGAAAACCTAGTGTTTCTTTCACTGTTTTTAAAACGTCTTCTGTTTCTTCAAACTGTTGATTGACAACAACATATTTTCCATCATATCTTTTCTTCACATAGAGAGATTTGACTTGTGGAATCCCTACTGTTTGTAAGATTTTTTTCGTATATATTTTATCCATCGCAACACTTGAAGCTAAAGTATGGCAACCAACATAAGGCACCTGAGCCAATTCAAATAAACCTTGGATGGTTCCATCTTCACCATATTTACCATGTAAAACTGGGAAAATAACATCTTGTTGTTGAATAAGCTGATAGACATCTTTAACAGGTGTTGCCAAATCAAGCCAACCTTTTGTCGCAAGATCATCTTGCGTATCATCTAAAAGATACCATTGACCATCCTGATCAATACCAACCAAAGTTAAATCATAATAGTCTCTATGAAGATTTTTTAATACAGATGTACAAGACATTCTTGATACCAGATTTTCTGTAGATTGTCCTCCACATATAATCATTAATTTTTTCATTTTTTATATGTCTCCTTTAAATACTCTACAATTTCTTGAAGATGCATACCATTTGATCCTTTTAAAAGAATCACATCATGATCTTGAAGATGATTTTTTAATGCATCTATTAACTGTTGATTATTTTCAAAATGATATGTCTCTACGCCATGTTCTTGAGCCTTTAAAGCCATCCACTGACTGGCCTGTCCAACACACCATAATTGATCAATATGTTTTTTAGCCACATACTCTCCAACTTCTTCATGAAAGGCTTGAGTATATTCTCCCAGTTCCAGCATATCAGCTAAAATCGCTATTTTTCTTTGAGGATATTGTGCCAAAACATCAAGACTTGATTTCATCGAATCTAAATTTGCATTGTATGTGCCATCAATAACTTTTATATCCTGCGCAAGTTCAATCACATCCATACGCTTTTGTGTCAGTTCAAACTGTTCAATACCCGCAATACATTTTTTAATATCTATCTTTAAACTTAAGCCCACTGCAATCGCCAGCAAAGCATTCGTCACAAAGTGTTCTCCAGAAACAGGGACATGAACATGATATGTCTGATTCTGATAATCCAAATCAAAATAAGATTCTTCCAAAAGTAATTGAATATGGTGGGCTCTTAACTGACAGTCTTCATTTTTACCAACGCGTATCATACGATAACCATTTTCTTCTACACCATGTAAAAGATCATTGTCATCATTGATAATCAATACACCTTGAGAAGACAACCCTTCAACAATTTCCATCTTGGCCTTTAAGATATTCTCACGCGATCCCAATTCACCAATATGCGCTGTTCCTACATTGGTGATCACAGCAACATCGGGCTTTGCGATTTTTGTCAAATGACGAATCTCTCCAAGATGATTCATCCCCATTTCCAAAACCATAACTTCTTCATCACGATGTCTCAAAATCGTAAGTGGCAATCCAATATGATTATTATAATTTCCTAAAGTCTTTAAAGCATGATACTGTGTTGAGACCACAGCATAAATCATATCTTTCGTACTAGTCTTGCCAACACTGCCAGTAATACCAACAACCTTAACATGACGATGCTCTCTTAAATAAGCAGCCATATCTGTCAACGCCTGCAAAGTATCTGGAACCAAGATCACATTTTTCTTAGGATAATCTATCACCTGTGATGTTATGACTGCCCTAGCACCTTTTTCAAAAGCCTGTTCAATAAACTGATGCCCATCGTTGTTTTCACCAATCAGAGGAATATACATATCTCCTTGCTGAATCTGTCTCGTATCCTGTGTAAAACCATGGATATCCTCATTGATATTCCCACTTAATAACATTCCACCAGTGGCTTCTATAATCTCTTTTATTAACATATTTTTACCTCATTTTTAATATATGCACTATTATAGCACCAGTTGACTTGGAATGCTATGAAATTTTCTTGATTGCACATAATAAAAAATAGCTGTTGAAAACAACTATTTCTTACAATATTCAGATTCTAAAATATCTCTATTTGAAGATTGATAATATGGCATAGATAATTTTGTTTCATCAGATAAATAATCATGATAATCAATCATGCCCTGAAAAATGCCATAAAACTGATAGACATACATAATGCCACCACAATCTCGAATACGTTTTTTAAAACTCTGCACCACTTGATGATAATCGAAAGATGTTTCGACATATAAGAATATCTTTGGACCTTTTTGTTTAATTATTGTGATGGATTGAATACCTTGAATAGGTGCCTGCTTTAACCATTCTAATATTTTTTGATATCTGGCTGCAACCAATACAACAACCATTATATATAATCTCCTGATCCATCAAAAAACAATCTTTGTTGCTGTGCACCATCAAAATCCATTATCACAAAATAACTATCCTGTTGATATGTAGAAGTATATGTCTTCAAAATCAATTTATCACCAACTATAAATCCTGATTCAACAAGTCCATTATAAACAGTTTTCTCCTGTTTTGTTGATAATTCGTATCTCACAACACTACCATCCATAGACTGATAGAAAAGATACTGATCATTGATATTAAGGAATTGGACTGCTCTTTCTTTAAGAATATCTGTTTGAAGATTTTCAACATCTAAACAAGAAATTGTTCCCTCATCATCCATATAATAAAGCCATCCATTTTGATAAATCAGATTATGATAAGAACCACTTAAGACTTTCTCATCGTTTTTTCCATCTGTCTGTACACGATATATACCATCTGTACTTGTATAATAAATAACTTGATCAACAACATTCAGACGATAAGACTTTCTATCATTGAGTTTGGTTTCCTGTTTGGTTTGTAAATCATAGACATAGATAGATTCATTATCATCATCTCGTTGATAATAAATATGGTCATTGACAATATAAACATAATAAACAGCTTGAGAGATAAGTGTCTGCTGATCTTCACCATTTAAAGACGCCTGACAGAGATAATGATTTTTGTCAGTATAATAAAGATGATTATCATAAACCTGAATATACTCACTAACCTGTGTCATTAATGTTTGACGATTATCCAGATTTTTATCCATGGATACCAGATAACCCTGATCATTACTCATATAAAGGTTTTCACCATCAAAATAAGCCAAACCATTCTGATTGATATTTCCTATTTGACTTGATGTATTTGTTTCTTGTGATATAACCATATCCGCCTGTGGTAAATCAGTCTGATAATTGGTAGCATTCAAAGATGGTCCATGATAAATATATTCATAAGATATAGCTGTTAATATAGCCAACACAACAGCACAAATTAAAACAAAAATCTTATTCACTTTTTTATTGACTGGTATATCTTTAAATGAAGATGTAGGTTTTTCATCTTGAATCGGATCCTCATCATAAAAAAGTGGCTGATAATATCCACCTATCTGTTCATTTGGATGAAGCAAATGTCCACAAGTTGAACAATACTGTTCTCCTTCTTTAATGATACTATGACAATGTGGGCATCTTTTGATCTGATATCCACAATGAGGACAATAATTCATATCCTCGTTTATTTCGTTTTGACAATTTGGACAAAACATGTCTCAACCCCCTCAATGATTGAATTAACGAGGATTTTCTTCCTCATCAACAACTTTATAATCAACATCTATAACATCACTATCCTGATTTTGAGTTTCCTGATAGTATGATTCATAATAACGACGATCTTCATCATCATTGACCTGTGTTTGTTTATGGCGTGAAGAAAAAAGTTTTCTTATACCCCAAATCACTATAATAACACCAATGAGGACAACAAGAATTGGTAAAAACAATCTTAATGCCAACATAATCAATACTAATACACATAATAAATAGATAAAATGATATCCCATAACACGTCTCCTTTTGCCATTTAGTCTATATGATAAATATAAACTATAAATGAACTGACTGATCTTCTTCGTGCCAGACAAACAAATAATAAACAGGGACTTTCAAACCCAAAGCAAATTTCTCAATAACTTTTAAAGATACATTACGACGTCCTCTTTCCACATCTGAAACATAGTTTTTAGATAACTGACAACGAAATCCCAGTTCTTCCTGTGAAACATTTTGCATTAAACGCAATTCTTTGATTCTTCTGCCAAATTTGACATTGATATTTTCCATGACTAATCCTTCTCCATTTGACGTATCTTTTGAGCCTCTTCTTTGATTTTCTTAAAACGATGATGTAACCCTGACTTACTGATTGTCTGTCCTGTCTGTTCGACATAGGCATTTGCTAATTCATTTAAAGTTAACTCTGGATTTTCTAGGCGCAATAAAGCAACAGTACGTGTTTTATCATCTAATATTTCAATACCGGCTTTATCAATAATATAGGCGATATCTTCAATCTGTGCTGATGAAGCACTCAATGCCTTGACTTCATTGGCGATATCACAGTTATTCCATCTGTTGACAGTATTTGCCATAGAACGATCAATACGTGTCATTTCAAAATTCATAACTGACTGTGATGCGCCAATCGCACGTAAGAAATCACCAATTTTTTCTGCTGATTTTAAATAAACAACATATTTATTACGACGTTTAATCATCTTGGCATTTAGCTCATAACGATTCATCAACTCCATAATAAACATCGCATAATCCTGTTCATTCACACTCATTTCCAGATGATAGTTTGAGGTATCTGGATTATTAACACTTCCACAAGATAAAAATACTCCTGCCAGATAAGCCCTCTTTTGGGCATCTGTTTCAAGAATTCTATCATCTGGGAAACTTTGAATGCCTATTCCTTCCATCAAATGCAAATCTTCTAAAATTTCTCTTGCTTTTGATACCATTAAAGTATAAATATTATTCTTCTTGAGTTTCATCTTTCGTGAAACACGAAACTCTATATGTGGTTGATATAAATCCTTTAAAAACTTGTGTAATTTAGATGCAATTTTTGCATTTTCTGTTCTTAATGTTAAAGTTAAACCTGACTGATTTAATGATAAAGTTCCAATAATTTTAATCATAGCACAGAGGATCGCTTTCTCACATGGTTGATCAAAATCATTAAAAACAATTTCCTCCTTGACGATTCTTGAAAAAGAAATCATCACACACCCTCCTTAATGATCGGCATCACGATGCCATTTATAAACCTGATAATATTTTGAATAATAATCTGCAAAATAATTCGTTAATGTCACAGAACGATGTTGACCTCCGGTACATCCAATTCCAATAATCATTTGCATTTTTCCTTCTTCTTCATATTTCTTCAACAAATAATCATAGTATTCAATCGTTCTTTTCACAAATTCCTGTGTCTCACTTTGTGACATCACATAATCATAAACCTCTTTATCATTACCTGTCAATTTTCTTAAGCTTTCAATATAGAAAGGATTAGGTAAAAAACGCACATCCAATAATAAATCCGCATCACGAGGAATGCCATGTTTATAACCAAAAGAAATAAATGAGACTCTAAAAGTATCTCGGTTTCCTTTATGGAAGTAACTTTCAAGTTTATCCTGCAGCTTAGATGGTTTTAAAAGTGTCGTATCAATAACAATATTAGCCAGCTGACTGATTGGATCAGCCATTTCTCTTTCAAATTCTATAGCTTCAACCAATGATGATGCGACATTACTAATCATTAATGGATGAGAACGTCTTGTTTGTTTATAACGTGAAAGTAAAACTTTATCTTCACAATCTAAAAAGATAACTGTCAGATCCACCCAATCCATATTAGATAAAATTCTCACTGCCAAAATCGCATCTCCCAAAGATATAGCCATAGCCACTTTCGAATACTTTGTAGAAGTACGCATCAAATCCCCAAATTCTTTCAACAAAGGTATCGGATAATTATCAATACAGCTATATTCCATGTTCTCAAAAATAGCCATTGCCTGTGTCTTTCCGGCCCCAGACATTCCTGTTACAACAACCACTTCAATTTTATTCATAAACTCACCCTCTTCTTTATACTATATCAAAAATCACATTATAAGTGTACTCTTTTTCTCATGACTTTATAGAAAAAGAGAAAAGTTTTCCTTTTCCCTTCTATTTCAATAATGATGCAATATACTGTCCAGCAACTGCTCCATCATTTGCTGCTGTGACAACCTGTCGTAAATGTTTTTCAGTTACATCTCCCCCAGCAAAAATACCTGCAACTGCTGTTTGTTGATTTTCATCAACTTCTATATATCCTTTTTCATTAACAATACCCAAATCTTTCACAAATTCTGTAATTGGATCCAACCCAATAAATGGGAAGATTCCCTGTGCCTGAATGGTTGAAAGTTCTCCTGTTTGAGAATCCTCAACAATCAAACCACTGACTTTCTGATCCGTCACTTCAATCGCATGAGGTTTCTTTAAATAATGCATTACGACATTTTCTTTTTGTTGGAGTTTATCAGCCAAATATTGATCAGCACGCAAAACATCACGTCTCACAACAACATGAACATGACTGACAATATCACTTAAATAAATCGCTTCTTCAATGGCACTGTTTCCACCACCAACAACACAAACATCTTTGTTTTTAAAGAAAGGTCCATCGCAAACTGCACAATAAGAGACACCTCTTCCACTCATTTCTTCTTCATGAGGAATACCCATGTGACGTTCTTTTGTCCCTGTCGCAATAAACACATAGCGTGCTTCATATGTTTTGTCTCCCACATGCACAACCTGATGGTCATCAAAGTGTTCAATGCGTTCAACTTCACCAAATTCATATTGAGCCCCAAAAGACAAGCATTGTTCATACATTGCATAAGCCAATTCCGGTCCTTTTGTAATTAAACCTGGGTAGTTTTCAATCTCAGCCGTTAAGTTCATTTTTCCGCCTGGTGCTCCTCCATCTAAAACATGAACACTGGCTCCTGCTCGACTTGCATATAAAGCAGCAGTTAATCCAGCTGGACCTGCTCCAATCACAATCAAATCAATCATTTTTCTTCCATCCTTTCTATAAATGGTATAATCTGTGACATATCATCAATCATTATATCCGGATGAAGACTTTCCATCTTCTGATATCCTTTCGGTGTCCATTTGACTCCCGCTGTATATATACCGGCATTTTGTCCGGCCTGAATATCTGTCACATTATCACCTATATATAATCCTTTTGAACAATGATACGTTTCCATCACACGAAGAATTCCTTCCGGTGAAGGTTTGACCTCTTTCACATCGTCCATTCCTAAAACCATATCAAAATAAGGTGTTATCTTAAATAAATCCAAACCAATATATGCTGCATGACAATATTTTGTTGTGACAACAGCCATTGGATAATTCTGAGCATGTAAATATGCTAATGTTTCCTGTACATGTGGATAAATTGTTACATAATCCTGATGATGAGAATGATTATATTCTCGATAATAATCAATCAGTTCATCAATCATATATTCTGGAAAACATCTAGAAAAAGTATATTTTAATGTTGGTCCTAAAAATGAAAGATGTTCCTCATCACTGATTTGATAATCTGGCTTATAGCGTTTAAAAACATGTTCAAACGACTTCCTAATCAACAAATCAGTATTTAATAATGTACCATCTAAATCAAAAATAACTGCAAAATCTTTTTTCATAAATCTCCTATTTCATATTATTATTTTAGACGCTTGTATTATAACATAAACATAGTTCAAAAAAAAGCAATGTGCAATTTTCTCATCCCACAAAAAAAGCCAAAAAAACACAATGATTCTTTTGACTTATTCAACATTATATATTTTCCTGACTTTGAATTCTTTCTACTTCAGATTTTTCATAGGCCTTCCAAAATGGATAAAAAATCACAATCCCAATCATAAAATTCACAAAGACTATGACTACTGCCATAATGGATCCCCCTGTTGCCAAATAACCTAATATCGGTGATGGTGTCGCCCATGGTAAATTGAGATACATTTTTCCAATGATTCCCATATCTGTTAAAGCATAGGTTAAAACACCAGTAATCGTATGTGATAAAACAAATGGGATAACGAGGAATGAGTTTAAAACAATGGGCAAACCATACATGACGGGCTCTACGATACAAAAAATAGAAGAAGGCAAACAGACAGTTGCGAGTGTTTTTAAATGTGGTAATTGATTTTGAGATTTATACATATAAAACAATACAGGCCAGCAGGTAGATACCCAGAAAAATAAACGATTAAAGCTAGGAACCCATACATGAGGAATAGCTTGTCCACTAAGAAAAGCTTCATTATTTTCAATAATCCAGGAAGTTGTAAATGGTGTAATCACAGCATTCACAATATTATCTCCATTTAATCCAGCCGCCCAAAAAAGCGTTGCCAAAAAATGGGCGAAACTAAACACAAAGATATTATCAGCTCCTGATAAGACTGGCAATAACATCTCTCCAACAAGTTCAGGAAGATTCATATTCATGATTGTCCTGACTCCCCAACAGATCAATGTGATAAAAAGGTAAGGGATAATAGCTGAGAAACTATCTGCAATTGCTGGCGGAACAGAATCAGGCAAAGCAATACGAATATGATAATGATAGCACAGCTGTATCACTTGGATAGAAATTGCACAAGCAACCAGTGCTGTAATCACCCCAGCACCGCCCCAATAATTAATGGGCACAGCACTTGGTAAAGCCGTTGCTTCCACTCTCTCTACAAACAGCTGTCCAATAGATGCATAGTTTAACAATATAAATGCAAAGAATGAGCCAACAGCTCCTGTCGTTTTATTTATCCCTTTGATTTCGGCATATTCACTACCAATGGAAATGACCATATAAACAGCCATAATATTCATAGATAAGCTATTGACAAGGGATATCTCATCCGCAAAAGGTTTCAAAAAAGGAAGCAATGCTGTTTCTGTCAGATTTCCATCAGAACACAAAAGATAAAAAATCAAAAAAATGGACCCAATCATCGTCACACCAATAGCTGCGACCATACCATTGGTGATTGCTTTGATAAAGGGTATTTTAGAAAAACGATTCATTGGTTGCGCAATTTTATCAACTTTTTCCATGATATGATTCATAAACATCGCATTTTTCATAATTTCCCTCCTCATCTTATCTTTATTATATATTTGAAAAAAGTCCCTTTCCATCGAGATATTTGACATAATATAAGACATTCTCTTTGGGTAAAAAAAAGAAGAAATTCTTTAAATCTCTTCTTCAAGTATTTTTTTTATTTCTTCAATAAAGATTTCCATCTGTTGTTGGGTTCCAATCGTCACTCTTAGATACTGTTCAATTCTTGGCTGATGAAAATAGCGAACAAGAATGCCTCTTTCTCTTAACTTTTCAAAAAGTGTTTGAGCATCATAATGAGGATGCTTAATAAAAAGAAAGTTAGCTTTTGAATCAGGCATTTCAAATCTTAATTTTTTTAATTGCTTTTTTGTATATTCTCTGGTTGCTATAATCTTTTGAGCATTGTCCTGAATATAATCACTATCCTGCATACTTGCTAGCCCAATAACTTGCGCAAGACTATCAATAGGATAAGAATTAAAAGAATTTTTCACATCATATAATCTAGCAATCACTTCCTGACTACCAATGGCCACTCCTAAACGAATCCCTGCCAATGATCTGAATTTAGAAAATGTCTGAGTAATCAAAAGATTAGGATACTGCTCAATTAATGAAACTGCACTCTCTCCTCCAAAATCAACATAAGCCTCATCAATCACCACAATACTTTCCTGATTATGTTTTAAGATATCTTCAATCATATGCAATGAAACACACAATCCTGTAGGTGCATTAGGATTAGGGAAGATAATTCCTGAATTTTCCTGATAGTAATCTTCTTTGACAATTTCAAATTGTTCATTTAATGGTATTTTTTGATAAGGAATTTGATATAAATCACAATAAACAGGATAAAAGGAATAACTGATATCTGGAAATAAGACAGGTGCTTCACCATTAAAACATGTTAAAAAAAGGAGTGCCAGTACTTCATCGGAACCATTTCCAATGAATATCTGTTGCTCAGAAACATGATGATAATCCGCTAAGGCCTGTCTTAATTCATCAGCATCTGGACGTGGATATAATGAGAGTTTTGAAGCATCAAAACGTTGAATGGCTTCTTTGACTTTTATTCCTGGATGATAAGGATTTTCATTTGTATTTAATTTAATCAGATTTTGAATACGTGGTTGTTCTCCTGCAATATAAGGTTGAACTTGTCTTAATTTATCTTGCCAGCTCATTTGTTTCTCCTCCTAACATTTCTTCAATCACTTCATAAACATAGCGAACATGACGTGGTATCATCTTTCGAATCTCATCTTGAGCATATACAAAAGTATAACTATTCTGCACTTCTTGCAACATGGATAAATCATTATATGAATCACCAATGGCATAAATATGGTGACGTGGAATTTTCAGCATTTCACAAAGCGTATTCAATCCTTGACCCTTGGAGCAGCCTTTAGCGACGACATCCACATAATGAAGATTATAATAAGCCTCAACCTCTTGATGAAAATGCTTCTGAATATACTCATAACACATTTTTGTGATATCCATATTTTGATCATCCTGATGAAAAGAAATAATTTCAAACTGTTGGGCACTTTGATAACAGTCTTGAAAAGAACCACTTACTACCTTTTCCTGTTGGCTCATATGTTCAACACATTGTCCATTTTTGTAACCATAGCTCAACTTCCCATCACTATAATAAGACCATAACCCAGAAAACTTAGTCGTATAATCTAAAATAGCTTGTCCAACATCTCTAGAAATTACACAATCATATATTTTTTGATAATGCTTATCTAGAATCTGAGCACCATTGTTAAGTATCAGATAATCAAAAGGAAAATGATATTGATCAAGTACCCATTTGATTTCAAAAAACTGTCTACCTGTACATAATGCAATTAAATGCCCTTGAGCCTGTAATTCTTTCATTTTCACAATATTGTATACACTGATATTGTCACCATCATGAATCAATGTTCCATCTACATCACTGATAAGTATTTTCATATTTGAACTCCTTTGTCCTATTATATCTAATCTCTTCTCAAAAGCAAAGAAAAAAAGAGGCACTTGCCTCTTAGCTAATATAATCTTGTGGGGTATGCGTATAAGTCAGTTTGGAATAATAAGTCTGATCTTGACGATACACAACAAATGAAGACTGACCATCATAATTTCCCATACCATAATGACCTAAAGTTTTTTTCTTTTGTTCAAACTCATCTTTTCTTTCTTTAAAATCATTCATCAGCTGAGTTGTTGTTGTCTGATTTCCTGTATATGTTTGAATAATCTGTTGTTGTTCTTCTGTGAAAAACAGTTCATCAAACGTTGTTGCATGATTTTTAACAAATACAACTGTTTCATCATTATAAGTATGAGCACGATCATAAGAGCGTTGAATTTCTACACTGAAATCATCATTGATTGCTAAACGATAAGTCAAATCATAATAAATATTATAATTATCAGCAATTTGAATCTGATATTCTTTTTCCCATGTACCATTTTTTTGGGATAATGTCTTTTCATAATTTTCAATATCTTCAACAATATCATCTACATTTGTAAATTGATTCTGAAAATCAGCTAAAGTCTCATAACTATCAATCAAAGCTGTTGCTTCACTATCCACAACATCTGGAAGTTCTATTTTTGTCTCCTGTTGCACAGGTTCACGATTAACCATTTGATTTAAAACACGACTATATAATAATGGTATCGTAATAAAGGAAAAAAAGATAATCACATATAATAAATATGTCATTGCCTTATTATTAGGCTTCTTATTTGAATAACCCTGCCTTAAATCCAATCCACAATGAGAACAAAAATTCTCATTCTCCTTTAACTCATGTCCACATCTTGGGCATTTTCTCATATATTACTCCTCCTCAAAATAATCATCCATGAACTGTTCAAATTCATCTAAAAATTCTTGCTTTCTTTCTAATTGTTTCTCTCTATCTTCTATTTCAAAATAAGCCTCATCAAGATACTGATAAGTTTTGACCATATCGCCATTTCTCACAACATGAATGGTAGGTGTCCAATCAAACTCCAATCGCTGATAAAGATTTTCATAAAAATCCTTCTCTTCCTGTGAGGCATCCTCATCACGTGCACGATCCCTATATTCCTTAATATTCAGATAATAAATACCTGTTCCCTCATGTTGATTGATATATTCCTCTAAAATAGGATAAAACTCCTGACAATCTCCACAGTCAGGTCTACCAATATACAATAAAAATGTAACATCTGAATTTAAATTCTGTGTTAACTCTTCATATGCAATAGGCTGAATTCCTTCAATTTTCAATTTTTCTGTCTTTGTATTTTGACATCCTACTAATAAAAAGCATGTCATCAAAAAACAAATCCATTTTTTCATTATCATCACCACTTTCGTTTAATATAACATAAAGCTCATCAAATGAAAAGAAACAATGCTTGTCTCACATAAAGAACCTATTTTCTCATCAAAAAAACGCACCTGAGTGCGTAAAAAGCTTTTATAAAGTTTTTTTCTTTTTGAACATAATTCCTAAAGTCAATAAAGCAAATAGAGAAAGAACCAGATATGGCCACATCACTGTCAAATCATCTGTTTGAACAGGTTGTGATTGTACAGATGAAGTAGGAGGTGTCTGTTGTGATTCCTGATTATTTTCTGGTGTCTGATCATCTGTTGACTGATGAGGAGGTGTTATTTCTACCTCTTCTTTGACTTCATAAGACACAATAGGTTTAGGAAATTCCATTTCTCCCTGGGTACCATCACTTGACTCATAAGCCAAGGTTGCTTTTTCATTGGTATATGTTTCATATATGCCTGCATTCGTTTCTTTGTGAGTCAAAGATAAAACATATGACAATTCAAGAGCCTGCCCTTTTTGAAGAGGTGTTTGAATATCTAAAACAAGTTGTTCCTGATCATGACTTTGATAGTGAATCTGATATTGGTCTTCAAAAGATATTGTATTTCCCTGAATTGTTCCTTTTAATACTTTTTCGCCAACGCTTAATGTCACTGTACTTAAATTCTTTAAATCAAAATCATCACCAATGATGTCTGTGATACTACCAGCTTTCATAGCATATAAAATATCACTTTTCACATTATCAAACATACCTGATACATCTGTTGGAATAACTTCTGACTGTCCTCCAATCTGACTCAAGTTTTCTACATATCGGCACCATGCGTAACTATCATAATATCTTGTATTGGCATAGGCATACCCATGATATTTTGTTGTAATATCACGCCATGCTGTGACAGCCTGATAAACGGCTGCATCATTTGCAGAAGCATGTTGATTTAAATCTTCAACTGCGACATACTCTCCTTCTTCAAAGCCCGCTTCTTGATAAGTGCTGTTAGTATATACCGTTCCTGCATCCGATGTATATGCCCCTAACTGATAGACATGCTGATACTGCTTTATATCTGATGTGATGCTTTCACCATATGTCTGATACCACGTTGCAATGTTCTGAAATTCTTCATAATATGTCTGAGCTGCTTCTTTTCGTTGCGCTTCTGTCATATTCATATAATCACGACCTGCATGATGTGCTGACATCATATCATTACCAGCAAGAATCTGGCCCTGTGTATTGACACCATTGCCCGGAAAAGCACTTTCACTATAGATAGACATAATATCATTTTCATTTTGCCCATCACCCCACAGATAAGTCACACCATCCGTCACCAAAACAAGATGTTTATTGTTGGAAGAAGTCTGTGTATCTGCATCCAGCATTGCTTCACCTTTTTTAAGCCCAGCATAAATATTTGTCCCACTTTCCAGTTTCTGGTCAATTGCTTTTTTCATGCGATCAATATTGTCTGCTGTCAATTTTGTTAAAGCAAGACTCGTACTATCAGTCGCATTCTTATTAAAAAGAACAACACCTACTTGAATGATATTGCCTTTATTGGCCTGCACTAATAATTCATCAAGCATCTTTTTAGCTTCGTTTCTTACATCAACACTTGTTGATTTATCTAATACAAAGACAACATCTGAATAAGTCTTTTCTTCATTTCCACTCATCCTCAATTGAACAGTTGTTTCATCATCTTCATTGAGTTGTGTCGCTGTTTTATCAAGTTTAATATCTTGGATAGAATTTGCAGCATAAACATTCATCAATGATGAACATATCAACATCAATGACATAGCAGCTGTTATCATTTTCCTTGTATATTTCATTTCTTTTCTCCTTTCCTATATACAAGTCTTTCCACTTTTCTATAAATCAAACATCATTCAACTGCTATTTTTACAAACAAAAAAACGTACCTAAATACGTTAAATTCAAAGATGCTATACCAAGATATCAATAATAAACCATATAATTGATTCTTCAATTTTCAATAGACTCTTTCCAAAACAGAGGAAGTCACATCAGTTACTTCCTCTATAATGAAAGAAAATGTTGAATTTCTTATGATACTGATATATTTACTTCTTCTATAGTAGCTTGACCATAATCAGCTATTGATGAATTTTGAAGTGTAGATTGAACATCATCTGCATTTTCTACATATTCAAAAGAGTCAGTATATAAACGTGATTGTCCCATATAATCACTATCGGGATCATAACTTGAATCAAAGTTTGTATAATAATACATATATCTTGTACTGTCTACGTATTGATGAGATGAAAAATCATAATCCTGATAAGTTTCCTGGAAAACAAAGACAAGATAATTTCTTTGATAAGTGATCTGTTCACTATTCTCCTTAATATAATAGGCTTTATAGAATTGACGTTGTGTCTGGTCACCGTTATAAGTATTCGTCGCCTCTGAGATAGCTTCATCATAGGCTTTCTTATAAATATCCTGATCTATTTCAGAAGCACTTTGATATTTCACTGTTAATCCTGAAACATCAAATTCCTTTGTTTCTTCCTTCAAAACAACTTTTAACTGTTTTGCTGTTTCTTGAGAATAATTGGCTCTCACAGTGACTTTATCTCCATTAGAAAGCTGACCATTATTTTCGATATCAAAAGAGATTGTATTTACAAAACTTGCTAGATTTTCATTTGTCATATCATAATCAATATTATATTCTTCAATATAAGCTTCTCCTGCTCCATTATAGCCATCATAAGATAAAACCATATTTTGAAAAGCATCTATTTCTATCTTATTAAAAAAAGTATCCCAGATTTTGTAACCTGCAAAAATGACAATAATCGCAGCGATAACACCAAATACAATTTTACCATTTTTAGTTTTGAAAAAGGCCACTGTCTTTTCTTTTGTTATTACAGGTTCAGTAGGTGTCTGTGAAGTTTTTGCCTCATCATTCGTTGTTGTCTCACTCACATTATCTTGTGTTTGATGAAGTGTTTCGTTTTGGAAAACTTCCCCATTTCCAGCAGGCAAATAGGCATCTAACGTCGTCACTTTCACAAGACCATCTAAACGCAACATGACAAAGACATGAAGTAGTGCAGAAGCAAAAACAATAATTCCCATGATAGTGACGATAACATCACTGCCAGTCAAATTCTGTAATGAGTCTCCCAACCCCACTAATTGAACAACAAAATAAACAGAGATAACCGTATGCAAAATAGCATCCCATAAAAGACTTTGAACTTTTTCCTTTTTCAAATAGTAAAGATATAAAAGCACTGTCACAATAATAGTTCCTAAAATTCCTACCATAAAGAAAATGATTGTATTGAAAAGACCAGAAAGAGAACTCATTAAACTGAAAATATCAGATGACATAGAGAGGATTCTCCATAAACTGATTGATAAAATGAAGTCAAAGATCACTACCAATAAACATAAAGGTTTAAATGCATATGTTTTTTTCATGATGATTCCCCTCCTTCTTCATGATTGTCAGATGATGAATTTGTTTCTTTTGGCGTTTCAGTAACCTTTCCATAAGACATATCTGGCATATAAGGCTGTAAAAAAGAAAGATGAAGCACATGATACATCTGTAAAAGAATCAAGGCATTAAAGATAACACCAATAATTGCAACAAGTAAAACAAGCTGTAAACTTCCCATAATAGAACCAGTGATATCTCCCACTTCACTCGTTCCTAAAAATAAAGAACTCATTCCACTCATCAACGTAGATACAATGGTGTCAAAAAATCTTAAAAACAAGATAAATTCTATAACCGCTAAAATACAACTGATGATAATCGCCAGTTTTCTTTCTTCATAAATAAAATAAACGGCTAAGAAAATAACAATAACAGCTGTTGCCACAATACCCAGACAAAAGATAAGTGAGATTGTTGACATAGACTCTGTTGTTAAGCCTGTTAAAGCAGAAGTATCATATGAACCTGATCCTCCAGCCAAACGACTTAATGGTGAATAAATCATATATGTTCCAATAAGCGATATGATACTGACAATCAAGGTAGCAATCGCTAAAGGCGCATATTTCATTTTTGATTTCATCATAAATCCCTCCCTTTTTTACTTATTATATCATATTTATTAAAAAAAGACTCACATTGACATAAAAGAAAAGAAAGCAACAAAATGTTACTTTCTTCATATAATTATTATTTTAAAAGACTTTCTCCTGTCATTTCTTTAGGAATTGGTAATCCTAATAATTGTAAGATTGTTGGAGCTAAATCTCCTAATTTTCCACCTTCTTTTAATTCTAAATGTGTATTTGTAAGAATTAAAGGTACAGGATTTGTTGTATGTGCTGTAAATGGATTTCCATCTTCATCCAATAATTTTTCACTGTTTCCATGGTCAGCAGTGATTAACATTGTCCCACCAAGTTCAAGAACTTTTTCATAAACTTCACCAACACATTCATCAACAACACTGACTGCTTTGATAGCTGCTGGAATAATTCCAGTATGTCCAACCATATCACAGTTTGCAAAGTTGACAATTACAACATCATAAATATCTTTATCTAATTCAGCAATCAATGCATCTTTCACTTCATATGCACTCATTTCTGGTTGTAAATCGTAAGTTGCAACTTTTGGTGAATTAATTAAAACACGAGTTGCTCCTTCAATTTCTTTATCAACACCACCATCCATAAAGAATGTAACGTGAGCATATTTTTCAGTTTCAGCAATTCTTAATTGTTTTAATCCTTGAGCTGATAAATAATCACCTAAAGTATTAGATAAATCTAATGAATGAAATGCGATATCTCCATTAACAGTATCAGCATATCTCATCATACAAACAAAGTGAATATTTTTTGGTTTATCAGCTGGTTTGAAATCATCATAAACATCAGCAGTGAAAACATTAGACATTTGAATTGCTCTATCTGGTCTAAAGTTTGCAAAGATAATCGCATCATTATCTTCGATTGCTCCATTTGTATCTGGATTATATCCAGGAATGACGAATTCATCATATACTTCTTTCGCATATGAATCTTTGACATATTGAACTGGATCACTATATGTTTCACCAGATTTTCCAATTAATGCATTATAAGCTAACTCAATACGATCCATTCTCTTATCTCTGTCCATAGCATAATATCTACCAGAAATAGAAGCAATCTGTCCAACACCGATTTCATTCATCTGATCTTGTAATTCTTTTACAAAATCTGCTCCACTATCAGGTGCCACATCTCTACCATCTAAGAAAGCATGAACGTAAACTTTTTCTAATCCCTGATCTTTAGCAAGTTTTAATAATGCGTAAATATGTTCATTTGAAGAGTGTACCCCACCATTTGATAACAATCCCCAAATATGTAATTTTGAATTATGATCTTTAGCATGTTGAATAGCTTTTAAGAAAGCTTCATTGGTAAAGAAAGTTCCATCTTCAACAGCTTTATTAATTAATGTTAATGATTGATAAACAATTCTTCCAGCACCAATATTTAAATGTCCAACTTCACTATTTCCCATTTGTCCTTCAGGTAATCCAACAGCATTTCCACAAGCTTTTAAAGTTGTTGTTGGATACATAGCCATCAAATCATCTAAATTAGGTGTATTTGCTAATTTAACAGCATTTCCATCAACACGATCTGTTAAACCATACCCATCTAAAATACATAAAACTATAGGTCTCTTTTTCATTTTCTCTATACCTCCATACGCGTTCATTATACAAAATTTATCATAAAAAATAAAGTTATAAATACATTTTATAAGCTATTTCTACTTTCTTTTTCTTGGCATTGAAATCAGATAAATCCCGACAAAGCTAATGATTAATGGCCAGTAGGCTCTGATGCTTGTTTCAATCTGTTTTAAAAACTCATTTTGCTGTCCATTTTGATTAATTGTCAACAAGACTCCCAACATCATCAGAATAATGCCTATATTCCTTTTTATATCCATGTTTATCACCATGAATATTCTAACATCCCCTATTTACGAACTTTGTCACTATCAAGAATAGAATGACAAAAACGCAATAAGCCTTTTAAATCAATCGGTTCTCTTCCTTTTTGTGAATAAACAATGACTTCAAAACGATTAAATTCAAAACGATTAGAATGAATAATGCTATTCATATCTTTACGTAGCTCTGAGGGTGTCACAATCATTAAATTCTCAGACATCTTCCTTAATAATATACATAATGTCGCCAATGACAATTCTAAATCCAAGGTTGCTTTCGTGCGATCATGTGTCAGAATATAAGAATCAAAGACTCCTTTTTGATTCTCAATTTGATTAAAACGATTTAAAATCATTTCAACTCCAACAACATTATCCTCCAATGCTTCTAAATAACATAAACGCTTTAAATCTCTCTTGCTTCCCATAATATCTCACCTTAATTTCATTATACATGAAATCCATATCTTTGTACAAAAAAAGTCAGCTTACACTGACTCATCTTCATGATATAAACAATATAATCCTCGACCATAATAAATCATCGCAATAATCATTAAAACCAAAGTTGAATAAATGAAAATTGATGAAATCATTGTATGAGGAATATAGAAAGCCACCAGCAAAATAGAAACGACAAAAAATACTGCTGTCGCAATCTTACCAGGCATTTCAGCCTGAGCTAAATGTTTCCCTGTTTTATGATAAACATAATATCCACCAAACAACAGCATACCATCTTTTAATAAAATGATAATGACCAGCCAAATATATGGTCGATAAGTATACATCAATGTACAGGCCACCACAAATTGTGTTAACTTATCAGCCACAGGATCAATCAGTTTTCCAAGTTCGGTAATCATATGACATTTTCTGGCAATCAATCCATCAAAGAAATCACTTAAACTGGAAAGAATCAATATCCCTGCTGCTGCCATATGACCCTGTTGTGTTTCTGCGTTAAAATATGTATATAAAAATACTGGTACTAATATTATTCGAAAATAACATAATATATTTGGAATGCTAAAAATTTCTTTTTTTGTAAACATCATATGTCCCTGCCTTTTTTATAATCCTTATTATAAGGAAAATAAATAATGAAGTCAAACGTATGTTATGATTGAATATATTGAATAATCTCCTGAATAATTTCTTTTTGACTTTTATGAGAAATATCAATGTGATGTGTCATCAGCTGATGATAATGTTGCATACGTTCCATACTTCTTTCTATAACACTTTCATCTCTCAACCCTAAAGCAATATCTTTTTCCAAATGCTCTTTCAACGTTTTCTCATCACAAATCAGAGAAATGGGATATACCTGACAATCCTGAAGGTCTAAGCGAGAACAGATTTCATCAATAATGGACTGTTCATGCATCACCCAGCAGAAAATCACATTTTGAATCACTGAACAATTCAAAAAAGATTGCAGCTGATAAACAATATGATTCATCACCATTGTTTTTGTTTCCTCATTAACAACAAATGGATGCATATCCCAACACCAGTCTCCATCCAGCATCACACTTTCATTCAATTCTTTTTTAAGAAGGGAACTCATAGTTGTTTTCCCAACGCCCATCGTTCCACCAATCATGATAAGTTTCTTCATTTGACCCTCCAAAAAAAGCCTTAGGAAAAATCCCAAAGCTCTTAAAATTTCAAAAATTTTCTAACTGAAACAAAACTTCCAATCAATCCAACACCACATCCTAAGGCAACCATAATTCCTGAACATTGCCAAATAAATGGGAATGGTTCACGTAATGATAACATGCCAGGCAATAAATCTACTGCTCCACTATAAAGCCAAGTATATCCAAAGTAGATAACCAAAATAGGAATAAGAGATCCTAAAAGTCCAATGAAAATACCTTCTAACATATATGGTAAACGGATATACCAGTTACTAGCTCCAACCATACGCATAATACCGATTTCTGTTTGACGAGAAGTAATTGTCATTTTAATAGTATTCGCAATCATAAATAAAGCAATAATCGTTAATCCAACAACAAATATAGCACCGCCATTTCGAATCGTTTCTAAACTATTCACCAAGGCATGTGTAGATTCTCCACCAGATGTTGCCTGATTGACATGATCTAGTGTACTGATTTGTTCAGTAACAGCATCAATCTGTTGTGCATCGTTCACTTCTACAACATAAGCAGCACCTAAAGGATTGTTTTCACGATAACTTTCAAATAAAGCTTTACCATCTTCATCCTGCATTTCAATCAGTTTATCTAATTCTTCTTCTTTTGATGAAAAAGTCGCTGTCTTGACACCATCAATCGCTTCAATTTCAGGCAAGAGTTTTTGAGCTTCTTCATCACTGATTTCACGATCCATTTGAACATAAATTGTCAAACTATCTTCAATACTATATGTCATATCCTGAATATTAATTGCAATAACTCCAATCACTGAAATCAACAATAAAGTAATCGTTACAGCAAAAATAGAAGAAACGGACATAACCCCATTTCGCCAGATATTCTGAAAAGCTGTTTTACA
Source organism: Massilimicrobiota sp. mt181 (assembly GCF_055420065.1). Lineage (NCBI taxonomy): Bacteria > Bacillati > Bacillota > Erysipelotrichia > Erysipelotrichales > Erysipelotrichaceae > Massiliimicrobium > Massilimicrobiota sp. mt181. The sequence goes on along the minus strand of NZ_JBVAYN010000001.1, from coordinate 129,277 downwards.
ATGTTTCGGTAAGTTTCTTATACAACTAATGAATTCCATCAACATAACCTCCTACACTTGTGTCCGTTTTGATACAACCATCTTCAATCAAGATTGTTCTTTTCTTATGTTTCTGTACAATTTCTTTATCATGAGTAACAACCAGAATCGTTGTATGATTGACTTCATTAATTCTTTCTAGTAAAGCAATGATTTCATTAGAAGTATCAGGATCAAGATTTCCTGTTGGTTCATCTGCAATCAAAACTTTAGGACTATTGACAATGGCTCTGGCAATCGCAACACGCTGCTGTTGACCACCTGACAATTCATGTGGGAAAGCATTGGCTTTATCTTCCAGACCAACAAGTTCCAGAGTTCTTCTAACTTTTTTACGAATCTGTACTTTCGGTGTATCAGTAACTTCTAATGTAAAAGCGACATTTTCAAAAACTGTTTTCTTTGGTAACAATCTAAAGTTTTGGAAAACAACACCAATATTTCTTCTAAAATAGGGAACTTTTCTGTTTTTGATTTTTGAAACATCCTGTCCTGCCACAATCACTTTTCCAGAGCTTGCTTTTTCTTCACGGTATAACAACTTAATAAAAGTTGATTTCCCTGCGCCTGTAGGTCCTATGACATAAACAAATTCTCCTTCTCCAATATCTATATTCATATTATTAACAGCTCTTACGCCGGTTTTATAAACTTTGGTTACATTTTCAAGTTTTATCATCTTATCACGCTCCTCGACATATTATAACATATATTTTACTGAAAAAAATGGGAAATAATGGTTTTCTTATAAAATCGTTTTTTAAAAACTTTTTATTCTCTTCGTTTTCTCTTTGTTTTCCATTTAAAATTCGCTATAATAAAGAGAGAGGTGGTATACATGAGAAAATGTCCAAGATGTCATAGTGAAATGAAAGAAGATTGCTATATCAAGGATACAGCACAACCAATCAGTGATTTTGTGATTATTGAAAAGAATGAAAATTTAAAAAAGAAAGAACATTCATTAAAAGCTGCATTATGTAAGTCATGTGGTTATGTGGAATTATATGTAGATATCAAAGAGGATTAACTCCTCTTTTTCTATACTTTTTTATTTTTTTATGATAAAAAGCATGATATAATGCATTCACGAAGGAAGTGATTAAAATGTGTGGAATTGTTGGATTCGCACCAACTCATAAAAATGCTAGTGAAATATTAAAAAAGATGATGGATCGTATTGCTCATAGAGGTCCTGATGGTGAAGGTCAGTTCATTGATGAATATGTAGCTTTAGGTCATCGTCGTTTATCTATTATAGATTTAGCTGGTGGTCAGCAACCAATGCACTCTGATCATCTGGTGATTGTTTTTAATGGTGAAATATATAATTATTTGGAATTAAAAAAAGATTTAGAAGCAAAAGGACATGTTTTTCAAACACATAGTGATACTGAAGTCATCTTACATGGTTTTAAAGAATATCATTATGAAGTTGTGAATTATTTAAGAGGAATGTTTGCTTTTGCTTTATATGATACAAAAACACATGAATTATTCTGTGCTAGAGATCATTATGGTATTAAACCTTTTTATTACTATAATAATCCTGAACACTTCTTATTTGCCAGTGAAATCAAAGGTTTTCTTGATCATCCCGATTTTCAAAAGGAATTAAACACTGATGTTTTAGATATTTATTTAAAGATGAATTATGTCGCTGGAGAAGATACATTCTTTAAAAATGTCAAACAATTATTACCTGGTCATTATTTAATCTATAAAGATCAGAAAATCCAAATCCAACGTTATTACAACATTGAATTCAAGGATCAATATAAAACTGATCAGGAAATGATTCAAGCCATTGATCAGATTATGAAAGATTCTATTCAACACCATTTGATTGCTGATGTAGAAGTTGGATCATTCTTAAGTAGTGGTATTGATTCTTCATATCTTGTTTCTCTTGCCAGACCACAACATACATATACGGTTGGATATAATGATGAAAGATATAATGAAATCAATTATGCTAAAGACTTAACACAACAATTAGGTATTGAAAACAAAAGTAAGATTATTACCAAAGAAGAATATTTAGAAGTTTTACCAAAGATTATGTATCATTTGGATGAACCAACTGCTGATCCAGCAGCTGTCGCTTTATATTTTGTCAGTCAGCTTGCCAGTCAGGATGTGAAAGTTGTGTTATCAGGTGAAGGTGCTGATGAATTCTTTGGTGGTTATAATACTTATCGTGGTGATATCGATAGTGGTTTCTATGGAAAACTGCCATTTGCCCTAAGACACTTGATTGCCTCTATCTGTAAACACCTTCCTACTTTTAAAGGTGTTCCATTCCTGATTAGAAATGGTGAACGTATTGAAGATTATTATGTTGGGGTGAACCCTGTCTTCTCTGATAATGACTGTAAACATTTATTAAAAGATACAAGTCATTTACATAGTCATAAAGATATTGTTGGAAATGTCTTTGATCATGTGAAGAATGCAACAAACATTCAAAAACGTCAAGCTTTTGATTTACAGACATGGTTTATCAAAGATATCCTTCAAAAAGGTGATAAGATGACAATGGCTCACTCTATCGAAAGCCGTGTTCCTTTTACTGATAAAGAAGTTTTTAAAGTTGCCAGTCAATTAAAAGATAACCAAAAAGTCACAAAAGAAAATACAAAAGTCTTATTAAGACAGGCTGCTAAAAAAGTCATTCCTAATGAAGCGTATAAGAAAAAGAAACTAGGTTTCCCAGTTCCTTTACGTGAATGGATGCGTGAAGATGATCTTTATCAAAAAGTATCTGAAGGATTACAGACACCTATTATCAAACAATTATTTGATCACCAAAAATTATTAGAAATGTTAGAAGACCATAAAAATCATAAACATGACTATTATAAAAAAATATGGACTGTTTATTGTTTCTCTTTATGGCACCAAGTTTTCTTTGCGGAAGAATATGAAAATCAAGCCTAGGCTTGATTTTTTTCATAGATGATTAAGTTTAATGATTGAGGCACAACTTGAAAATGATATTCTTCTGCCTTCATCTCTTCGCCATCCATATTACAGCTTTGTTGACAATAAACTGTCGCTTCTTTGACTTTATAATAATGAACTTCATGACGTTTATGCAATTGATGTGATAAAAGATAAGTCACTAAATAAGGAATTTTGATTTTAGATACAGGATCTACAATACAGATATCTAAATATCCATCTTGAATATTGGCCTGTGGAACAATCTGGAATCCCCCACCATAATATTGGGCATTATTGAATGTACATAATGTGACCTTTCCTTGATAAAGGCATTGCCCTTGAGACATCACTTTCACAACATGTTGATGATAACGAAAAACCTGCTGTAAAACAGAAATTAGATAACTTTGTGATTCAGGAATAAAAGGAATATCTGGTGTATCATGAACTTTATTAGCAATGACGCTATCCAAACCAAAACATGCTGCATTCAAATAATAATATTCATTCAATTGAATCGTATCTACTTTTTGACTGTGTTGATTTAATGATTGGATAAGCAATTTGCGAAGGTCTTTTTCTTTTGTCATGCTTCTACAAAAATCATTGCCTGTTCCATAAGGTAAAATAACCAACTCATGATCACTATGTACCAATGCCTGCAACAAACCATTGATCGTTCCATCTCCTCCAACTGCATAAAAACGAGATGGTTTGAAACATTGACGAATATATTTTTGACTATCAAGCATAGATGTTGTATAGATGATTTCATATTGATAATCTTTCATGACTTCATGAATCATCTCTTCTAAGTCATGATGTTTTTTTGTATCATGCATCATAAAAATATGTTTCATTTTTCCTTCTCCTGTACACAATGTGTGATATATCTTTGAAAACTTCCTTTTTGAATCATTGCCTGATCTTTGATTTGATATTCTACTGTTTTCAGTTCTTTATCCATTAAACGATGTGACACCAGCACCAGTTCACTAGCAAGTTCTCTTGTTTTTTCCAGCAGTTCCACTTGTTGCTGATGTGTGAAAGGACTATAAACACCATAAGGAATATCTAAAATACAAACATCATAGCTTTCTTCAATTGTTTTCATATCTTTCTTTTGAATCAATAGTGGATCATAGCCATAATGCTCAAGATTTAAACGAGCCTGATAGGCCACATAACGATTCATATCATAACCAACAATATTGGTTCCCATGCCCAGTCCTTCTAAAACAACTGTACCAATCCCACAGCAGGGATCAACAATACGTTTAGATAAACCTAAACCTAATGCAATATTCACAACTGCTCTGGCATCTCTTAAAGCTAAGGAATGTGAGTAGGAATATGGCTTATCATAGTGCTTGTTCCAACACATATCATTTTCATAAATCCCAAAGTACCATATATCCTTTAACTTTGTTATTGCAAACACTGTCTTTGGATGATGCATATTAACAGAACCAGCAATTGGTAAAGCAATCTGTTTACATTTATCAATTGATTCCTGGTAAGGAACATGAGTGATTTCATTTTTTAAATAAATCACCTTAAAATCATAGTAGCAATAATCTTGCTGTCTTACAAAATCAACAAGTTCTAAAAAAGAAGAACTTTGATAAAATATTGTTAACTTTCCACGTATATAAGCACTTCTGGTGTAATCAAAATCTTGTGTTGTCAAATAATACTTATCAGTCATTTCTTGATGAAAGATATGTCGAAATTCCATTTCACATAAGTCTTTTTCGTGGGGTGAATAATTATAAATATATAAATAATTGTACATGGTTTCCTCATTTCTTACATTTTTGTTATCTTGATTATTTATAGTATACATAAATTTAGAAATGTTGTAAAATAGAGATACGTTTGGGAGGTGTTTTTTATTTTTGGGATTCAGTATTTAAAAACACATTTTACACATCATCAAAGGTATATCATTGTAGCTATCTTTTCAATGTTTTTGCCTTTTTATATGTGTGGAGGAATTTTAATTTTTTTAACACTTCGTTTATTATGGAAAGGTGAAATTCAAGAAGCTTATAAACAAATTCCTCAAAGTCGTTTTATTATTTATTTTTGTTTATTAAGCGCTATTGTTTCCTTGTTTTATCAAAACTATTATGGTTTTGTTTGTAGTATTGGGATTTTGGTGATCTTATCTTTTGTCTTGTATTATCGTATTCATATTGATTCACGATTATTTGAATACATCTCAAATTGTATTATTGTTTTAAGTATTTTTGCAGCTTTATATGCTTTGATTGAATATATTGGTGTTTTGAATTCCTATGATATTGATCAGTTTGAAATCCTTATTTTCAATCGCCCTCAAGATCGTATTAATTCTGTTTTTTTCAATGCCAATTATTATGCAATGATGATTGAATTCTTTGTCTGTATGACTTTTTATAAAATATTAAAAATTCGAAATATAAAATTAGAATGGAAAAAATTTTTATATTATATTGCAGTTATTGGATTAAATTTATTTGTCTTATTGTTAACAGGATGTCGTACAGCATGGCCTGCTTTAGCGGGTGGTATATTAATTATGCTGATTGTTGATAAACATTATAAAACATGTGGAACTATTTTAGCATTAGTCATTTGTATATGTATTTATTTCTTGTTTAACCCTTCAAAGTTCCCACGTGTTGATAATATTATTGATTATTTTATGACCCGTGCTAATATCTGGGATGTTGCTATTCAAAATATTATTACACATCCTTTATTTGGAGAAGGGCCTATGACATATATGCATATTTATCCATTATATCATGGACATCCAACTGAACATGCTCATAGCATTTATTTGGATCCACTGCTATGCTTTGGAATCATTGGTATTTTAACAATTCTACCTTATATTTATTCTAATATTAAACAGCTTTATCATTTATGGAAACTTAAAATTGATAAAACTTTAGTCGCTTTGATTGTTTCCTTTACAGTTATGATTTTCATACATGGCTTATTGGATTATACAATCTTCTTTGTTCAAACAGGTTTTCTATATCTATTAATAGCAAGTTCTTTTGATGTTCATAAACATACTTTAAAATCTTATAAGAGCCTACGTCAGTAGGTTTTTTTATGTTATAAAAAAATCTAATATATACGCAAATGATTCTGGTATTCTTTAAACCCTGAAGAAAAATTTCAACGTTATAAACATTTTTAAAGAAAAGCTAAGCATAAAAATATTATCGAAAGACTTTATAACCATTTTTATGATTGTTTTTCTAACATAATCCTTCATAATACAATTGAATGTCAATATCATTATTTTATACTCTTTTACATCTGCATCTTTGTTCTATATAGAAGTTTGTATTCAGGAACTTTTTCATTTTATATGGAATAAAAAAGATTTTTTTCATAAAAATATTGACTTGTGTCTTAGACCATAGTTTATATTAAAAGTAGAAGATAAGATTGCACACAAAACAATAATAACATTTATCAAATGAGGAAAGGAAAATGTTTATGAAAACAAATGATATTCAAAAGAAAACAGTTATTACACGTGATGCTTTAAGATATTATGAAAAAGAAGGTTTAATTCATCCTATTAAAGAAGATAATGGTTATAGAAATTATAGTGAAAAAGATTTAGAAACAATTATGTTAATTCAGGAATATCGCAAAATGGACATTTCAATTGCAGATATTAAAAATATTTTAGCAGGAGAACTATCTATTTATGATTGTCTAAAAAATAAAGAAAAATATATTCAAGCTAAAATGAAAGAACTTGATCAGCAGCTTCAATTAATTCAAAACATGACTTCAAGAAAAAAGTTAGATTTTATATATCAATCCCAAAACACAAATGAAGCATGCCTTCTCTTTTTAGATGATTGTATCAAAATAGTACCACACAACGAAACCATTCCCTATAACCAGATTCTTCGTATAAAACTTAGATTATGTTCAAGATTATATAATCAAATTTCTGACAACTTTATAACTTATGGATTTATTGGATTATTTGGTATAAGAGGAATAGGATTATCAAATAAATATTCAATCAATATAGATATTATAACAAAGCATAATACTTATCAATTTGAAAGCACAACTATATTAAAGTCATCTTTCTCACAATTTATTGATATTTTTCATTTATTACAAAATCAAGATATTCCTATTGATGATGCAATCAATCTCATATCAATATTTGATACAAAGAAGAATTATTATGAATTTTCTAAATATATAGATTATCATATTAAACAATGGGAAAAAGATCATCTTATAGATAGTCCAGAAGGATATGAAATAGATGAATTAATTCATAAAACACAAGAAAAAACAAAACCATAGAAAAAGATCTATGGTTTTTAAAATAATCCTAAACGTTTTAATTCATGATAGATACCATCATCCTGTACACTTTCACAGATAACATCAGCATGATCTTTCAATTCCTGAGAAGCATTGCCCATAGCCACACCAATCTCACAAGTTTTGATCATTTCATAATCATTCATGCTATCACCAAAGCCAATCGTTTGAGATAAAGGCATATCGAGATATTCACATACTTTTTCAACAGCTGTTCCTTTATCTGTTCCTTTGATAATGATTTCTCCATTGATAACATCCTTTGAAAAGATTTCATGAATGATAAAATGGAATTTATCTTGTAAAACCTTTTTAGGTTCTTCAAGATTTTTTTCATCTTCTGTCACAAAACATATTTTTTGTACAGGGATGGGATGTTCATCATATTCTTTTAATGGATGGATATTAAAATGTTCTTTCTGCTCATTTAATAGTCTCTGTAACTCTGAGTTGAAATTCTCTCCATCCTTAACACGATGTCTGACAAATTCATAATTCATCTTTTCATCCTGAAAAGTCATATAATTTGTTTCCAAATTATAAAGCACATGATTTCTATCAAAAACATCTCTCGCAAGTTGAATATCCTCTTCATCAAGGCTTGATTCAAAAATCTTTTGGCCTTGAACTTCAATATATCCTCCTGCACTACAAATCAATCCATCAAATCCGATTGAAAATAACGGTCTTGCACCTGCATAACTTCGACCCGTACATAGAAAAACAAGATGTCCCTGTTTTCTCACCAATTGAATAGCCTTTTCAACTCTTGGCGAAACGTCTCCACTAGGTAATGTCAACGTTCCATCTACATCTAAAAAAATAATCTTCTTTTCCATACTGTCACCCCTTTAAAAAACTGTTTATAAACGTTTCTCAAAATGTCCATCCACCGACATACCTTCAAAAAAGATTGTAAAAGCTTGTGGATCGACACTCTTAATAATGTGTTTAAGCTGATTAATTTCATATTTACTAATAACACTGACCATCACATATGTATCCTCTTTTGTATAGGCACCTTTTCCCTGCCAGAACGTCATACCTCTACCCATTTCAGATAAAACCTTATTTTGAATATCTAAGTGTTTTGTAAAAATAATACATGTCACATTAATATTCTGATAATGTGTCTTATCAAGAACCAGAGTAAAACATGCTGTATAAATAGCAGAATAAATCGCTATTTCTAAACGAAATAAAATTGCACAAATGACATAAATACATAAGTTAATCAACAAAGATAGCTTCCCAACTGAAAAATGAGGAAGTTTTTTAGTGAAATAAACACCTAATATATCCAAACCTCCACCACTGCCAGAACAACGTAAAGTCAATCCCATACCAAAACCAGTCATCATACCACCAATAATACAATTCGTTAAAATATCATCAATAATAGGTGATACTGGAATCATGATGAAAGTTAGAAAGACTGTCTGTGATAAAACTGACAACAACGTTCTCACAAAAAACTTCTTTGAGATTGTACGATAAGCCAACATAAACAAAGGAATATTAATAAGAAAATTAATAACCCCTGAAATATCTAAATATTGAGATAAATAGCCTCCTGATAACTGATCAAGCAATGTTCTTAAAATCTGTGCAATCCCCAAAACACCATTACTATATAGATTCACTGGCACAACAAACAAATTCACACCTAACGCAAACAAAAACGCGCCGAGTATAATCAAACCATATCGCTTTGCTTCTTCCCTAACTATCATATTTTCACTCCCCATCTTTTCCTATTATACATTTATTAAATCATCTTGAAAATATCTATTTTATTGATCAAAAAGAAAAAACGCCCCAAGGCGTTCTATTCAAATGGTGCCGACAACAGGACTTGAACCTGCAACCTGACCATTACGAGTGGCCTGCTCTACCGATTAGAGCTATGTCGGCATCATGTTATTATTATAATACAAAAAGGAATAGATTTCTACTATTCCTTTGGAGCAATTTTCTTTAAAACACCATTATTCTGTAGTCTTGGCGCAATACTCATATAAATAGCTGAAGCAATGATAATGGCTAAAATAGCATTGACACAAGTTGTTATGGCATTCCATGAAGCCAATGTCATAGCCGCATTTTCTGGAGCACCTAAAATAAATGCTGTATAAAAATATGAAAAGATAGGTTCACCGACAACATTAAATAACATACCTGCCGTTGTTGAAAGAATCACAGCTTTCATTAAGTCTTTTCCTTTTAAATGTTGAATATGAAAAATACGATGAGCAACATATCCAGTTACAATCCCCATTCCTAACTTTAAAATCATTGTCTTAGGTGCAACGACAACATATGTAGGATCCATCAAATCAGCTATCCCCATACCAATCGCACCCGCAGCACCTCCTGGTAATCCACCTAATAATAAAGCTGCCAAAACACAAAAAGTATTTCCTAAATGAAAAGATGTAAATCCTCCAGGTGTTGGTATTTTTACCTGTAAAAACATAAATGATATATAACAAAGACCAGCCATCAACCCCACTATCACGATTTTTAAAATTTTCTTATTCATATAAATCCCTTCCTTATGATTTATAAGTATAAAATACTATTGGTCATATGAAAATATCCAGTTTTGTATTTTTTTATATAACCAGATTGAGTATAATAATCTCAAGGAGTGAAAAATATGTTAACTTATACATTCAAAGATCAAAATATGCCCATGTACGAGTATTTATATCAATGCATTAAAAATGATATCATTCATCAAAAACTCAAACCACATGAAAAATTACCTTCCAAACGTGCCTTTGCAAAAAATCAGAATGTCAGTCTAATTACTATTGAAAATGCTTATCATCAGCTTTTGATTGAAGGATTTATCTATTCTCAGGAAAGAAAAGGATACTTTGTCAGTGATTTGCATTATCCGCATTATATCAAAAATCATCCTTCTCTTATAACAAAATCAAAACAACCTCACTATCGCATAGACTTAAAATCAAATTCTATATCTCCCACACATTTTCCATTTTCAACATGGTCTAAAATAGCCCGTCAGGTGCTGTCATCTCAATCACCAGAACTCCTTTCTCGTTCCCCAAATCAAGGTTGTGAATCTTTAAGACGTGCTATCTGCTCACATCTCTATGCCTTTTGTGGAATGAATGTCTCTCCTGAACAAGTGATTATTGGTGCTGGGAGCGAATATCTTTACAATTTAGTTATACAGTTACTGGGAAGAGAGCAGATTTATGGCTTAGAAAACCCTGGTCATCATAGCATTTCACAAGTCTATTATATCAATCAGGTGAAATATCATTATATTCCATTAGACCAGCAAGGGATTGATATGTACGCTTTAAAAAAAAGTCAAGCACGCATTGTCCATATCTCTCCTGCACACCATTTTCCAACTGGTATAACCATGCCTATTCGAAGACGCTTAGAATTACTTCAATGGGCCGAAGAGTCACATGGTTATATTATTGAAGATGATTATGATAGTGAATTTCGTATGCGAGGAAAACCACTTTCTCCACTTTTTCAAATTGATCAAAATGAGCATGTTATTTATATGAATACATTTTCTAAAACATTAGCACCATCATTTCGTATCAGCTATATGATTTTACCACCTCACCTTGTTCATATCTTTCAACAGAAATTAGGTTTCTATACTTGCAGTGTCTCAAGTTTTGAACAAATGATTCTTGCTGAATTTATTCAAAAACATCACTTTGAAAAACATATTAATCGTATGCGTAACAATTACAAATCAATCCGTGACGAATTTCTTCTGCAACTTTCACAAAGTCCTCTTTTTCCTCAAATTAGAATAACTGAAGAAAATTCTGGTTTACATTTCCTGCTTCATTTTTCTTTGCCATATAGCGATGAATTGATTTTAAAACGTGCTCAAGATTTAGGAATTAACATGAGCATGCTTTCACAATTTTATGATCATTCTTTTGATTCGCATACCATTGTAATCAACTATTCTGGTCTTTCCATTGAAGACATTCCTTTAGCTGTTCAATTGTTATGTCAATTATTGATCATATAAAAAAGATGTTCTCCTATGATATAGAAAACATCTCCATATATGATTTTTAAAAAATCATTTATTTTTATAGAAGGGAAAGTCAAGATATTTATTATCTATTGCTTTCACTTTTTTATTTTCTCTGTGGAAATTTAGCATTAGGATAAATGCGTTCCATTCTCTGGTTTGGATAATGCTGATCAATAAAAGCTTCAACAGAATTTTGTGCATTGACGAATCCTTTTTGTCTTTCTGAATATCTTTGAATAGCCAGCCCTGATAGAACAATATTCACTGACATAAAAACAACAAAACACCATGAAAGAATAGTCCCTGTTTTCTTTGGTATTTTCTCAATCAAATCTGATAATTTTGGATAAATGACCTTAATCCAAATAACAGCTACAATGCCCCAGAAGAAACAGAATAATAAATTAATACGTCCTCCTAAATTAAAAGGAAGATGGCTATAATCCCAAAAAACTGTTCCAAAAAAGACTTCTGTAAAAACACTACATGCATATTCATAGGCTCCACCTACAACTGTTCCAAAAAGGAAAATAAAGCGATCGCTTTTATGTCGGTATTGATATAATAGTAAGGTTAATAAAGCACATCCAATTCCCCAAACAATTGAAAAAGGCCCATAAATAACACTGCTACGACTCATCCATATACCTGTTGTATAACGACACCATAATGTTTCAACGATGTCTCCTAAAAACGAACCAATCAAAAATAACCATAACAACTTATAAAAAGAACATCCCTCAGCAAAAACAGTTGATTTTTTAACTTTTTCTTCAGTAAGAATTTCTTTTTTATCGAGATGAGGAAATGCATTCACAAAATGTTTAAGCGTCCATTCAGATATCATCATACCTAAACGGTCAGCTGTTCTTTGCATATTTTCTGATACCCCTTTAATGACACCTCTTTTGACACGTGAACGTGTACTCAAAATACCTGTGACTGTTCCAACAAAATCCACTGCCATAATACCACTCATGATAATAAGAAGTATTTCTCCAATGGATGAAGGAATGAAATGAATGGCATTTAAAAGTGTTGGTTGAATAAATTCAACACAAATAATAGCCATCAAACCCCAAAGAATTGTATAAGGCATGTGTACATAACTACCAAACTGAAATCTTTTTCTTGAATAATCCCACCATTTATGGCGAAAGATTTTCTGTAAGAAAAAGCCTGTCATATATACAACAAAGGAAGAAATAATCGCTCCTCCTAAGAACATAAAAAACCACTGATCATGAAGTTCATATAACAAAATAAAAAATAAAACTCCACAAATCCCATAAGATGGACAATAAGGTCCATATAAAAAACCAACATCAATAAATTTTTTACGACGATATGCCGCAAGAATTGTTCCTATGACCCAACCGGCAAAAGAATAAACAAAAAATATCCATAATTGATCATAAATTAACTTTTCCATCATTTCCCTCCAACATAGTCTATATGATACTATCATAGATATATGAATAATACATGAAGAAAAAAGAAAAAAATCAGAAAGATTTCTGATTTTCATCCCATTGTTTCACAACTCGACATGGATTCCCATAGGCAAGACTATGTGGTGGTATATCTTTGGTCACGACACTACCCGCTCCAATCACGCAATCATCACCAATCGTGACTCCTGGCATGACAGAAACATGAGCACCAAACCAGACATTGTTTCCTACACGTATAGGCAATGCAATTTCTAATCCCTGATTACGTTTTTGATAATCTATAGGGTGATTAGCTGTATAAAAACCACAATAAGGCCCCACAAAAACATAGTCACCCATTGTAATCCTTCCACCATCCATAAAATAACAGTTACTATTAATAAAAACATTTCGACCTAACTGAATACGATTTCCATAATCACACATAAAAGGACTGACGATTTCTAGATTATCAGGATAGTAACCTAATAACTGTGTTATAATCTCTTTTCTTTTTTCAATATCGCCTGGTCTTGTATGATCCAAATCAAAACATAAATCTTTTGCTTGGATACGCATTTCTAATAATTGCGAATCATTATTAGCATCATACCATTCTCCACGTTCCATTTTTTCTAATTCACTACTCATGACTTCTCTCCTTTTAAACCATTTTTTAACCATTCCATTGGAATATCCGCACTTGGATAACCTGCTATCAAAATAGCTTGTGCATGAATACCATAATCTCCTGTCTGTACAACAGCTTTACAGCGATCTCTCATCTGATAATATTCAGGAATATAATGCATCACATGAATATTTTTGGCATCAAATAGATTTTCAACAACATGATAATCTTGAGGATTTTGTTGGAGCATATCTTCTGTGACAATAGCCCCTTCAAAATCACCACATTCCACCAATGTTTCAATAACATCCTGAAAAGATGGAGAACCAGCGACAACACCTAAATCCAGATATTCAACATCTTCACTCAATGGATATAAGGACTTGTTTGTTGTCCCACTTCCTGCATCCGCAATAAACAACATTTCTCCGTGACGTATTTTCGCAACAATAGTAGCTAATTCAGCATTCAAAATTCTTTTTTTCATCATTTCACCCTCACTTATTAAAAGTCTTTTAATAAGTATATTATGCCATCTTCTTATAAAAAAATCAAGTTTTCTAAACTTGATCTAATAAAACCTTTAAACTTAACAAATAAATACCTTGCATATAATATTCATGATAATTGTGTTGATAATATATTTTCGGCATAAAAGCTTCTGGTATATATTCCAGACAAATTTTCTCAATAGACTCTATATCACTCGCCAAAATAGCTTCACCTGTTAAAACAACAATAGAAGGATTTAAAATAGAAGCAAGACAACACAGTGATAAAGCCACATTTTCAACAGAATAATCAATATGTTGTTTTTGTGAGAGAAAATGAAAAAAAGGCAAATAAAGAATTTCTCCTGCAATTTCATTTCTTCCTTCTAGCAACTGACCATTGATAATACTGCCACATCCTGGTCCACTATTGAATGGATAAGTCAAAAAACAAATATCTTCATGAAGCTGATGTGAAGCATAATAACCATATGCTGTATAATTCATATCATTTTTGATCATGATAGAACAAGATACTTTCTGTTCTAATTGCTCTTTAAGAGTCCAGCCTTTGAGTTCGGGAATATCAGATTCAATAAGTACACCATTAGAGACAATAGCAGGGACTCCTATTCCCATCATTTGAATATGTGGATCTCGATGATATATATCTACTATCTCTTGAATGATAATATCATGTTTGAGTGAATCAAGCTTGATTGTATCTTTTTGAAGAGTTTGTGATAAAGTATTTTTGATTTCATAACAAAGATAGTCCTGATGATTTCGTCTTTGAATAGAAATAGCCAAAATATGAAAAAAATCTTCATGAATCATAAATCTTTGTGTAGGTCTTCCCATTGCTAAATGAACTTCATCACTGACTTGAACGATACCTTTATGAACAAAATCATTCAAAATAGTCCCTACTGTCGCAACCGTCAAAGAAGAAAGCTGTGCCAATTCTTTTTTAGTCATATGTGGATTTTCAATCAACAACCTTAAAAGCGTATGATCATTTTGTTGTCTTAATTTTCCTGTTCCTATTCTTGTCATGATAGACTCCTTATTACTGGGGTGCTACATTCAATAGGATTTCCCTCACTGTCTATAATTTCAGCTACCCAGTTATCTTTAATCTGTGTTAAAGGAAAACAGATTGTTTTTCCTTCCATCTGTTTTTTTAAAACTTCCAATGATTCAAATTCAAAACTTGGCAGACAATTACTTCCAAAAATATGTTCTTCGTTAACTTTTTGATAAGCAAATAAACCTAAACGAAATCCACCAATATCAAATATGCTATAAATATCATCACGAATTGTGACTGATTGTTGTAAAAACTGTTCATAAAAAGATATAGCACGTGCCATATCATGTACACATAAATACATGGAATAGATACGACAAAACATATTAATCCTCAATCATTGTAATTGCTTCACTAATAGATGAAACAATATGCGTAGCCTTTTCTTGAACAATTTGTGGTGACTCATGAAATGTAAATGAACAATCAGCGCTTTCTAACATAGGAATATCATTATAGGAATCACCGATGCCATATACCATATCTAAATGCAGCAATTCCTTTAATTTTTTAATAGCTTCTCCTTTAGAACATCCTCTTTTGACAATATCTATATATTCTTTGTTTTGAAAAGCCATAATATCTGGATATGTTTCATTTAAATCTTGTGTCCACTGTTTAGCCTGTGATTCACTCATAGCATTGATTGAAAGTCCAAAAATATGTTCATCTCCTATACAATCAACAGATTCTACATAGGTTTGTGCAATAGGAATTTTTGAATCTTTCACTAATGTATAAATACGAAAATCTGCCTGAATAGAAACTTCAGCTTTATTATGATATTGCTGATAAATAGCTTTCATAATATCTTTGGATATTGTCTGTTCATATAACACATGACATTCTTTATCTAAAATACAGGCTCCACTGCTGACAATATAAAAATCTGGTTGAATACAATCTTTGAGATAATGTTGTACACCAATCAATGGTCTACCTGTACATAATCCAAATAAATGATCTTTTTGAAAATCAATAATGGCTTGTTGATCACTATCTTTAATGCCATCTTCAAAATATAATGTTCCATCAAAATCACTGGCTAATGCTTTCATTGTGTATCTCCTTTTAAATAATGATCTATCATTTGTAATTCTTCTATTTTAATGCAATGAGGAATTTGTTTATGTAAAACAAGTTGTTGGCATTTGGTAAGTGGCATCCATCTCACTTCATCCACTTCTTCTTTTTGTAAGACAAAATCACCATCATACCACAAGACATAAACATGTGAAACTTGGACATTATGAAATGGTTTTTCATGAAATACATTGTGACTATTGCTGTAACTTGTGCCAATATAATGCAGTTCACTTTTTGTAGCTGTAACCCCTAATTCTTCTTTTAATTCACGTAATGCCGACGTTTCAAAGTCACTTCCTGCTGGGATATGTCCAGCACTTGAAATATCATAACATCCTGGATAAGAATCTTTATTAAGGCTTCGTTTCTGTAAAAGAATTTCTACATCCTGTTTTTTTCTTAATAACCAGACATGGCTTGTACGATGACGAATACCATGACGATGAGCATATTCTCTTTCAACAATTTGTCCCGTTGGATTTCCATTTTCATCAACAACATCTAAATATTCCATTGACACATCACCTCTTTTTATTCTACTACAATTCCTATTTTAAATAAAAGATAAAATTCTTAAAACCCATATCCAAAACGTTAAAGAAAAACCACTCAGTAACGTTGTTAACATGACAACATTACTGCTTAAAACACCAACATGCCCCATATTCTTTGCCATAACATAACATGTTACTGTTGACGCAGAACCTAACATAACCAATATAGCAATTAACTGTTCCTGACGGAAACCTAACATAATCGCAAATGGTAAAAACAGGAGACAAAATCCAAAGAGCTTAAAGAAAGAAGCTGCACAGGCCGGTTTGATTTGACTGATGGCTTTATCTAAATGAAATGATGCTCCCATAGCTATCAGACCTAATGGTGTCGCCATATTAGCAACATAGGATACACTCTTAGAAAGAATAGCTGGCATTGGTAAAGAGCATAAAGACCATAAAATCCCTACGGCAATTCCAATAATAATCGGATTCTTGAGTATTCCTAAACATGTCTGTTTTAATAATTCACGATTCATTCCTTTCGATTGAGGCTGATAGAAAGACAGTATGATGACTGCAAATATATTATATAAAGGCACACTGCCAATAATCATTAAAGGTCCCATTGTTGAACTGCCATATATATTCTGAATCAATGCCACACCAAGGAGTGCAGCACTACTACGATAAGTTGCCTGAATAAATTCACCTTGAATACTCTTATCTTTTAAAAGTTTTGACATCATTATCGCAATCAAAATACTGATAAGTGTCACAACAAAACAAAAAGCGACAAAAGAAAAATTCCATACCTTTAAAAAATCAACTGTTGCCAGATCTTGAAACAAAAGAACTGGTAAAGGAAGCATAAAAACAAAACGATTTAATTGGCTGGCAAATGCTTCACTGATCCAACCCAACTTTTTTAAAACCATTCCTAAAACCATCATCAAAAATACAGGAACTGTTGCATTTAAACTAAATAATAACTGATCCATGTTTAAACCTCTTCTGGAAATAATATTTTTAAAATACGTTCTAAGCCTTGATTTTCTATAGAACAACAAATTAAATCTGCTTTTTGTTTTAGTGTTTCAACTGCATTTCCCATTGCAACACCCACTTCACAATATTCAATCATTTCCAAATCATTCAAGCCATCTCCAAAAGCATATGTCTGTTGACGACTTGCATGATAGTAATTCAATACTTTTTGAATACCCACAGCTTTAGAAATCGTTGGTGAAAAGAATTCAAAAGCATTTTCACTACCATGTTCATCATGATGAATCACACTGCCAAATTTATCCTGTATATAATTTTCTATCTTCGCCTTATCTTTATTTAAAACATTAGCTTCTATCTTGATTGTTCTTTTTAAGACTTCATCTTTATCAAAATCCAACTGGAACATCTCTTTCATACCTGCTTTGGAAAAGAAATCATAAAGTTCATGATAACTGGGATCAATATAAATCGCATCGGCTGTTTCTAACATATAGTCACATTGTAATTCCTCCAGCATTTGAACAGTTTTGACACATAGCTGATAATCCATTCTATCTTCATAAATGGATTGCCCATCAATTTCCACATATCCTCCATTAGCTAATATATATCCATCAAAACCAACACTTAATAAATTCTGATTCATCATGGCTTTGGGCCTGCCACTAGATATCAAAATTTTATGTCCTTGAGACTGAATCCTTTTCAATTGATCAAGAGCCCCCTGAGGTATTTGAAAAATACCTCTCGTTGCATCCAATAATGTACCATCAACGTCAAAAAATAATATTCTTGATTGCATATGATCACCCCTCACATATTTGATATCTATTATATAGGTTTTTTCAAAATTTTGCTTTCTTTTTTCAAGAATGGAAATAGAAAAAGACAAACTTGTCGTTTGTCTCTATTCACTACGCAACGCTGAAACAGGGTCACTCTTAGCTGCTTTGCTGGAAGGAATGATACCCCCAATCAAAGTCAGAACAACGCTCAGTACAACTAAGATAATTCCACCGGCAACTGGTAAAGAAGCACTAACATCCACGTTACCAGCAATCGAATGAATAATCATGTTTCCTGGTATCAGCAATAACAATGTAATCACTATACCTAAAACCCCTGCAAGCAATCCTATAATAAATGTTTCGGCATTGAAAACTTGTGAAATATTACGTTTTGATGCACCTATTGCACGTAAAATTCCAATCTCTTTTTGACGTTCTAAGACACTGATATACGTAATAACACCAATCATAATAGAAGATACAACTAAAGAAATCGCAACAAAGGCAATCAATACATAACTAATTACATTAATAATATCTGTTACTGATGACATTAAAGTTCCAACATAATCCGTATATGAAATCACTTTATCTTCATCTGTTTTTTCCATTTTTTCATTATAATTATCCAAAATATCAATGACATTTTGTTTTGTTTCAAAATCTTTTGGATAAATATTAATACCACTAGGTTGATCAAAATCAGCATAACCCAATGTTTTTAAATTATTTTCATAAGTTGAAGTTTCTGTTGTCATGAGTGATACCATCAATTCAGATAATTCTTCTTCACTCATATTCATTTGTATTGCTTCAGCAAATGCAGTTGGATCAATTCGTATCGCTGATTGCATATTTTGTGCTAAAGTTCCCATTTGTTTAGACATTTGAGCACTGATTTGTTTTTCCAAAGATTGAGTGATTTGAGCTGTATATTGACTCATCATAGTTTGAATTTGATTGGTTAATAATGTTTCAAACTGCTCTGTTAAACCACTATCTTGAAGTAATTGAATAACATTTTGTTGAATCAAGCTTTGAGCACGAGATGTTTCAATGTAGCTCATAAAATATGTTTGCATCTGGGTTGGATCCATTAGCTGATTTTCAACCATATAATTTTGAAAGTCTGTCGTTATACTTTGACTTAAAGCTTCAATCTGTTCTCTAGTAAACTCAACTTTCAATTGTGATAAAATAGCATCCATATCAATAGATGGCATATCAGACATATCTAATTGAATCTGGCTTAAATCCAGATTTCCCATTCCTTTTGTTAATTGGCTTTCATCCACAGAAAAAGCACTCTTTAATTTATTAGCATCAATTGTAAATAATGAATTCATATCAAAATTCTTATTATTTGCTTCATTAAAGGCATTACCAGTAAAAACATCAATAGTCTTATTTTCTAATTGTTTTTTTACAATTTCACTATTTTGTGCCTGTTCAATAACATGCGTTGTTAAAGAATGCGGATAACCAATACCTGTTTGAAGCATTGTCGCTGTTGTTCCTTCTGTTGGTTGAACAATCCCCACAATTTTTATAGTTTCACCATCTTCAACTAGCTTTTTCATATAGGCTTCATTATCTGTCTTATCTCGATAAAGATTATATTCTTCATCATATTCATAATAATCAGTAGCATTAACAAGCTTAAATTCTTTTCCTAGAACATCATCATATGAATAAGTCGTATTATTCTCTGGAGTTTCAACCTCTTCTTCTTTAGAGAATTTATCTACCATCTCATCAAGCTCAGAAAAATCTCTTAATCCCAAAGTATAAGACATCAAATCATTAATTTTCCCATTTTGTGTTAAAACCAGAACACACTCATTATAAGCCTTAGGCCAACGTCCTGCTTTCACATCATATTGATCTGTATATAAACTTTCATCACTAGGCATTTCATAAAAGACATCAGTGCTCATAATTGTTGACATCATACTATTACCACTACTTGAAGAACCTAAACCTAATGACTGGAATGATTTATCAGGATGAACCTGTCTAACGTTTTCGGTATCTGTACTATAGATTTGTGGAGAGACATTGTACGTATATTCTACTGCATTTGTATAATCCTGAATATGGCTATCATGGCTATCTAAATATTCCTTTAAAGAAGCCAAATCATTAGAGCCAATCTTTGAAAACATATTGGTAATCATTTGAACAACTTGTATCTGTCCATCTTTCTTATTCTCACTTTGACTATCCTGAACATCTACCATCATAGATGTCATATCAAAACCTGTGCTTTGTATTTGCAGTGGATATTCAGATAATGTTTCCTCTTCAATCGATTGAATATATTGATTGACACCATTAGAAAGCGATAATATCAACGCAATCCCAATAATACCAATTGATCCTGCAAAAGAAGTTAAAATCGTACGAGCTTTTTTCGTACGTAAATTATTAAAACTCAAAGATAAAGCCGTTAAAAAAGACATTGAAGATTTCCCCATGTTTTCATGTCTTGGTTTCTCCAGTTCATTTTCACTGACTTCATATGGATCAGAATCAC
Source organism: Massilimicrobiota sp. mt181 (assembly GCF_055420065.1). NCBI lineage: Bacteria > Bacillati > Bacillota > Erysipelotrichia > Erysipelotrichales > Erysipelotrichaceae > Massiliimicrobium > Massilimicrobiota sp. mt181. Next base: position 108,319 of record NZ_JBVAYN010000001.1, on the reverse strand, counting down.
TACGGATTGTTCCATCTCTTAATTCCACAATACGTGTAGCATAAGCTTCAGCTAGTTCTGGATTATGTGTAACCATCACAACAAGACGATCTTTTGCAACTTCTTTTAACAGTTCCATAACCTGAACACTGGTATCACTATCTAATGCACCAGTGGGTTCATCTGCCAGTAAAATATCTGGATCATTAACCAAAGCTCTCGCAATAGCGACACGCTGCATTTGTCCACCAGACATCTGATTTGGTTTCTTATGCCCTTGATTACCTAATCCTACCTGTTCCAAAGCCTGTTTTGCTCTCTTCTTACGTTCTGCTTTAGAAATACCAGATATCGTCAAAGCCAATTCAACATTAGCCAGGACAGTCTGATGAGGAATCAGATTATAGCTTTGAAAGACAAAACCTATGGTATGATTACGATAGGAATCCCAATCTCTATCTTTATATTTTTTCGTAGAAATCCCATTAATGATTAAATCTCCCTTATCATAACGATCTAATCCACCAATAATATTAAGAAGTGTTGTCTTTCCACTTCCACTTGGTCCTAATATCGCAACAAATTCATTATCTCTGAGATTAAGACTCACGCCATCCAATGCTTTTTGAACCAAATCTCCTGTTCTATATTGTTTATATATATTTTTAATTTGTAGCATTCTCTTATCCCCTTTATATAGAATATATACTATTAAATCCTTTTTATTTGAATTGAAAATGAACATTTATATATTTCTATCGTATATCGACATATTTCCCCGGAAATAGTCCTCTTTTTATATATTCCCACAAAAAAAGAATATACATACTTATATATTCTTTATCTCTGGCGAGGTTCATATAAACGTGTCATATCAACATTTTCTAATTTTAATAGCTTGATTTTATTATCAATACCACCCGCATATCCTGTTAAGCTTCCATCTTTTCCTACAACACGATGACATGGAATAATAATAGATATGGGATTATGCCCAACAGCTCCACCTACTGCCTGAGCTGACATTGTTTTTTTATTTAATGCTTTTGCCACCTTTTTAGCAATTTCCCCATAAGTCATTGTTTGACCATAAGGAATCTCACACAATATTTTCCATACCACCTGCTGGAAATGTGTGCCTTTGGGTGCTAATTTTAAATTATTGATTGAAGGTTGTTTTTGATGAAAGTAATCATCTAACCATTTTTTTGTTTGTATCAATATAGGAAGATCATCCTTCTTAAGGATATTTTCTTTGATATTTCCTAAAAAGTATTTCTGTCCTTCAATCCATAATCCAATGAGGGTATCTTCATTACTTACCAATAAAAGCTTCCCTAAAGGTGATTGATAATATGTCTGATAATGCATAAAGCTCACTCCTTGCTATTATTTTATCATTCCTTATTTTTCTATACAACTTTCCTTTTGATGTATAAATCAAATTCTTCGTGTCTATCATATGTAGAATAAAATGAAAAATGTCGGACTTGACAACAAGAAAGTTTATTTATATAATACAGGCGTATAGAAAAAAGGCGATGAATAGAAGAGTAATTGTTATGATTGATAACAAGAGAGTCCTGATGGTGGAAATGGATAATCATAGTAACAATGAATAAAGACTAGGAGCCGTATTTTGGATCGTATGTGATAAAATAACGTGTGCCGCGTTACAGGCTAGACTCTGATAGGAGTTGAAAAGGTTTATGCAGTGATGCATAAATGAATGAGGGTGGTAACACGATAATCTCTCGTCCCTTGCGGATGGGAGTTTTTTTATTGGAAAGGAGATATTATGGAAGAAAGACATTTTAGTGAACAAGAATTAGTAAGACGTGAAAAGTTAAATTTTTTAAGAGAAAAAGGTATTGATCCATTTGGACAAAGATTTGATGTCACTGCTTTTTCAACAGAAATCAAAGAAAAATATGCAGGAAAAACACATGAAGAATTAGAAGAAGCTGCGATTGAAGTCAAAGTTGCTGGAAGAATTATGACAAAACGTCGTAAAGGTAAAGTATGTTTCATGCATATTCAAGATAAAGAAGGGCAAATCCAAATTTATGTCAGAAAAGATGTTATTGGTGAAGACAGTTATGAAGTTTTAACAAAAAGTGATATTGGAGATATTGTCGGTATTGTTGGAACTGTTTTTGTGACAAATACTGGTGAATTATCTGTCAAAGCTTCTGAGTATATTCACTTAACAAAAGCATTACGTCCTTTACCTGAAAAATATCATGGTTTAAGTGACGTTGAAGAAAGATATAGAAGAAGATATGTTGATTTAATTATGAATGAAGAAGCAAGAAAGATTGCTTTTACAAGACCAAAGATTATTCGTTCTATTCAACATTATCTTGATGGTTTAGGATATACTGAAGTAGAAACACCTGTCTTAAATCCTATCTTAGGTGGTGCTTCTGCTCGTCCATTTATTACACATCATAATACTTTAGATATTAATTATTATTTAAGAATTGCGACTGAATTATCTTTAAAGAGATTGATTGTTGGTGGTATGGATGCTGTTTATGAAATTGGACGTTTATTTAGAAATGAAGGTATGGATAGAACACATAATCCAGAATTTACAACAATTGAAGTTTATAAAGCATTCAGCGATTTAGAAGGAATGATGGACTTAACTGAAGGTATCATTTCTCATGTTGCTAAAGATGTTTGTGGTACATATGATATCGAATATAAAGGTCATCAAATCTCTTTAGCACCTGGATTTAAACGTATTTCCATGACTGATGCTATTAAAGAAAAAACTGGTATTGATTTTGCGGGAGATATGACTTTTGAAGATGCCAAAAAATTAGCTGAAGAACATGGTATTGAATTACAGCCACATTTTGAATATGGTCATATCATTAACGAATTCTTTGAAAAATATGTAGAAGAAACAATTGTTGATCCTACATTTGTTTATGGACATCCTGTAGAAATTTCTCCACTAGCAAGAAAGAATCCTCAAGATCCTCGTTTCACACAGAGATTTGAATTATTTATCTGTGGTAATGAATATGCAAATGCATTCAATGAATTAAATGATCCTGATGATCAATATGAAAGATTTGCAAATCAGTTAAAAGAAAAAGAACTTGGAAATGATGAAGCTAACGAAATGGATTTAGATTATGTAGAAGCTTTGGAATACGGATTACCTCCAACAGGTGGAATGGGTATGGGTATTGATAGACTTGTTATGTTATTAACTGGACAAGAATCTATCCAGGAAGTTATCTTATTCCCACAAATGAAGACCCTCGGTGGTGTAAAATCCGAAAATGGTGTAAAGGATAAAGAAGTTTCTACACCAAATTCAGAGCCTGAAAAGATTGATTTCTCTAAGGTAAAGATTGAGCCTTTGTTTGAAGAAGATGTTGATTTTGATACATTCTCAAAGTCTGATTTCAGAGCCGTTAAGGTTAAAGAGTGCGTAGCAGTACCGAAATCAAAGAAGCTGTTGCAGTTTACTCTTGATGACGGAACAGGCACAGATAGAACCATTTTAAGCGGTATTCACGCATATTATGAGCCGGAAGAACTTGTCGGTAAGACACTTATTGCAATCACAAATCTTCCTCCGAGAGCAATGATGGGCATTGACTCTTGCGGTATGCTCCTGAGTGCAGTACACGAAGAAGAAGGCGAAGAAAAGCTCCATCTGCTTATGGTAGATGACCATATTCCGGCAGGTGCAAAGCTCTACTAAGAAGTACCGTTTTACCCTACAAAACGAGATGTACTTCATTTGTGAAAAAGCTCTGAAAATACACAAATACACCAAATTTACACCAAATGGTGCTTGAAACGGTGCAGAGCCTTAAAAATCGCATAATTTTCAAAATATATGGGCAGTCCCAATCGGGATTGCCCATTTTCAAAAGTATGATAAAAGTCTAAAATGAAATTTAACAGAGTGGTTAATTATGAAGATTCGGGAAATCAAAGAAAATAAAAAACAATTCCTTTCATTACTGCTATTGGCAGATGAACAGGAAAATATGATAGACCGCTATCTTGAAAGAGGCACTATGTATGTGCTTAATGATAACGGTGTGAAAGCTGAATGTGTTGTTACGGATGAGGGCAACGGTATTCTTGAAATAAAGAATATTGCGACCGTTCCAGAATATCAAGGTAAAGGCTATGCCAAAGCCTTGATAGATTTTATTGTTAAAGAGTATGCCGACAATTATTCCGTTTTACAGGTCGGAACCGGCGATAGTCCTTTGACAGTTCCATTCTATGAAAAGTGCGGTTTTGTTCGTTCTTATATCATACCGAACTTTTTTACAGATTATTATGACCACCCAATATTTGAATGTGGCGTCAGGTTGGTGGATATGGTGATTTTTCAAAGAAACCTATAAACTAATGCATTCAAGCCCTTTGAGAGAGGAGAAATCTTTTCTCAAAGGGCTTTTTCTATTTATACAGATATTCGCAAACTACAAGTAAAAGCCAAAACCTCATATACTCTAATCACAGAGGAAGTGGAGGTTTTGATATGAGTAACAGTTTATCGGCAGTACATCCCGAATTAGTTGCCGAGTGGTCGGATAGGAATTTACCGCTGACACCGGACAGCATAACTTTCGGCTCGAATAAGAAAGTATGGTGGAAAGGTGCTTGCGGTCACGAGTGGGAAACAAGCGTAAAGGCTCGTTCCAACGGCGAGAAATGCCCGATATGTTCAGGTGCAAGAGTAGTCACTGGCATTAATGATTTAAGTACATTGAAGCCGGAATTGGCTTCTGAATGGTCTGAGAAAAATAAAATTAAACCGACAGAGGTATCTATTGGTTCACACAAGAAAGTGATATGGAAATGTAAATTGGGACACAAATGGATAGCCACTGTAAAAAGCAGAACCATCAACAAAACAGGCTGTCCGTATTGCTCTCATAATAAAGTGCTTGTCGGATTTAATGACCTTGCAACCCTGTTCCCGGAAGTTGCAGACGAATGGTCTGATAGAAACGAAAATAGCCCAACAGAAGTTATGGCGTTTGCAAACAGCAAGGCTTGGTGGAAGTGCAGAACCTGCGGTTATGAATGGAATACTCTTATCTCTACACGCTCAGGCGGCAGTAAATGTCCCTGTTGCAGTGGCTATACATTTATAAAAGGCAAGAATGACCTAAAAAGTACACACCCACAGATAGCCAAAGAATGGTCAGAGAAAAACTATCCTCTGCAACCGGATGAAGTCAATGCAAAGTCGAGGAAAAATGTATGGTGGCATTGCAGAAAATGTGGAAACGAGTGGAAATCAGTTATCAATGCCCGTGTGAAAGGAACGGTTTGCCCTGTCTGTGCAGAGCGAGAAGTGCTTGCCGGATACAATGACCTTGCAACGACAGATAAGCAGGTTTTAGAAGAATGGGATTATGAATTAAATAAGTTGAAGCCCACAGAAGTTTCAAGAAATTCGGCAAAGAGAGCGTGGTGGAAATGCAGATACGGTCATTCTTGGAGTATGAAGATAAACGAGCGTACTGTTCTCAATAAAGGATGCAGAATATGTGAGCAGGAGTATCTGTCATTGTTCCCGGCTCTTGCAATCAGTTATTATGCCAATTTGAAAGGATTGAAAGTTGAACTTGGCTCTGATAGGTTATTCGGCATTCCACTTGATGTATATATTCCACTGGAGCAGGTTGCCATTCAAGTGAATACGGACTCGGAGAAGATAGATATACTAAAGGAACATCTCTGTAAACAACGTGGAATCAAACTCATTAAGTTGCCGATGAAGCCAAACGAAGTGGAACCCGAATATGCCCAGCGTATCAAAGCGGCATTTCAGAGCGTACATATATTTATATCTTCCGATACAGAAGAAGATGTTAAGATAATCAGGAAAATATTTAAGAACTGGAGGAACAGCCGATGAGAGAAAAGAAATATCACATTTACCTAACCGATGATGAGCAAAGCAGAGTGATACAGTCGCTTATCAATCTGAAAAATAACCTCATAGTACAAGGAAGATACACTGATGCAGTTGACGATGTCCTTTGCAAGGTGCTGACAGCCAAGAAAAAGAAAGTCAAAATCTAATATATCTAAACACACAAAAGACCGCCTACACCTTTATAATGTAAGCGGTCTTTAATTATGCTTCGTGAAACTGAAATTTTACGGTAGTTAATTCAATTTCAAACGAAGAATTATTACCTGTTTCTTCTTCTCTGCAACCTTCATAGATACTTTTGTAACAAAAGAAAGTTTCTTCCCTAACATCTTCAATGCTTCTGGAAAGAATGTCTTTTCTTCCAATAATTCCATACTACATTTGTTTGCAAATTCTTTGCTATCGTTAATACCAAAATACATAATAGCACTTGCATTTCCTGTACGTTTGATAAACCAGTTCGTAAACTTTAATCCACTCTCACTTGTAGCGTCAAACAACATCTCACCTTTTGGAAATGCTTTTCCACACCCCTTAATAAATGCTATGATTTCTTCTTCATGGAAATATTGGAACACACCTGACACAATTAGCAGTGTAGGAAGCGAATTGTCTATTTCCTTTACCCATTCCAATTTAAACATATCGCCTGCAATGAGCGTTTCATTTTTTCGCTGACCAAATACTTTTTTTCTTGCCTCTATTACTTCTGGCAAATCAGTCTCATACCAATGTACAGTTCTGTTTTCAATCTTATCACTTAAACGGTCATAAGCAGTCTCTAATCCTGCACCAAGATATACAATATTACTTTCTGCGTAACTTTTTGCAAACGCAATAACTGTTTTGTCCATATTGTAATAACGTGCTACCGATGCCATATTGCTATATTCAGAAGAACCTTTATCTACACCTTGTGGTAAATACTTCTCCAACTCAAGAGCCTTTTCATCCATAAAATATTCTGGAAATTTTTTAGAGATATTGATTCTTGCCACTAACGGAACAAATAACGTATTTGCAACACCATCAAATTTATTCATAATCTACCTCTTTCTTTAGTTAGTTTTTGCTGACCAATCTAACATATGAAGTTTATTTTGTAAAGTATCTATCACTTAGAAAAATTCAAATTTAATAATTAGTTTTTTTCGCAATCAAAACTCCAACAGGAGCTAAACCGCCATCCACCAAATTCACTTTGACGACTGTAAAGCCATAATCCGCAATAAACTCACAAAAATTTTCCTTGTTCCATTCTTTGTATGCTTTAAATCCTGTAATAGACATCAATCGCTTTCGTAAACCACTTGATTTTTTCTCTGCCCATAAGAAGGTTGGTGCGTACAAAATACCATCTTTTTTTAATACTCTACGAATTTCCTGCATTGCTTTTTCAGGCTCTGGCATAATGTGCAGTGCATTTGAAATTACTACACAATCAAAATTTTCATTCTCATATGAAAGTGCCGTTGCATCGGCTACGCAAAAACTAAGTTTTTCTGTTGTACCTCTCCTTTTCGCTTGCTTAATCATATTTTCCGAAAAATCGGTTGCCGTCCAGCTATTAGTACAATCAGACAATGGGAAAGATAGCTGCCCTGTTCCACAAGCTAATTCTAATACATTCATATCAGATTTGAGATAATCTCTAATATATCCGCAGATTGCATTATAAAATTTCTTATCTGACTCCATCAAAGGTGCATATATTTTTGCAAGTCGTTGCCAATAACCCTTGTTTGCCTTGTCTTTCATATCAAAATCTCCATTTTATTCAATAATACAACTTCAAATATTCCTCTGTGTTTTATTATACATCATAAATGTTAAAATTTCTACCCGACGTCTATTGACCTTGATTGTGAGGAAAATAGGCGGCTTTTTTTGTCGCCTAAAAATTTTTTGAAATTTTTTCGGAAAAGCAGCGATTTTGGGTGTCCAAAATGAAGCCTTTTGTGCAATGAGTGAAGGGGTTAATTCCTGATGATGAAAACGGAAGCCTTTTCAATTGTTCTTTGACAATTGAATACACAGGTCGTTAAGACTTTAATTCTGATGATAGCCACTTTAGCAGGTACGCCGAAACTTCTGAAAATTTCAGAACAGCGAGAACTCCTGCTATGAGTATCGGATTGCAACCGATATGGCGATGACGGTCAGAAAGATAATGATACTTCTCTACGGAGCTGGCGGAGTACCCGGCAGAGGTTAGATTCCTATGATACAGATAAGCAGTCTGTTCCTTAACGACTTCCCGAAAGCGATATGCTTGGCAAGGGATATTGAGAATAAATATTGCCACGACCGTTTAGGAAATGAAACGGTCAAGTACATAGTCATATTTTATTGGCTATGAATAAATTGAAAGGAGGACGCAAGGGGTGTCAAACTGCAAAACGATTGCCATATGCAATCAAAAAGGCGGAGTCGGAAAGACAACGACAACGGTTAATCTTGGTGTTGGTCTTGCAATGCAGGGTAAGAAAGTGTTGCTCATAGACGCAGACCCACAGGGAGATTTAACTACTTGTCTCGGTTGGAGAGATACAGACAACTTGGGTATCACGCTTGCAACGAAACTTACAGATGTGATTAGTGAAACGATGAATGACCCGACAGACGGTATTCTGCACCACGAGGAAGGTGTTGACCTTTTACCGGCGAACCTTGAACTTTCGGCGATGGAATATAACCTGATGAACGCTATGAGCAGAGAAACCACTTTGAGGAATTATTTGAGTCAGGTCAAAGACAGATACGATTTTGTCTTGATTGACTGTATGCCTTCTCTGAGTATGGTAACACTCAATGCTCTATCTGCGGCAGACAGCGTGATTATTCCGGTGCAGGCACAGTATTTGCCGGCTAAAGGTATGACCCAGCTTGTGCAGACCATTTCAAAAGTCAAGAAGTATATCAATCAGGATATTAAGATAGACGGTATGCTTCTTACTTTGGTGGATAACCGCACAAACCTCGCCAAAAGTACGGTGGAAGCGTTGCGGGAGAATTTCGGAAATCAGATTAAGCTGTATCGCACATCTATTCCGATTGCTGTAAAAGCCGCAGAAACTTCTTCCAAAGGGAAGAGCATTTTTGCATATGAGCCAAACAGTACGGTGTCTAAGGCATACACCGAATTTACGAAGGAGGTGTTAGCCGATGGCAGGAAGAAAGAGCGACTTCACTCTCACGAGGCTCGATGACCTTTTTACAACGCAGGCACAGAGAGAGGAAGAAAGACTTTCTAAAATCCGAGATATTCCATTAGAGCTGATTGACGATTTCCCAGACCACCCGTTCAAGGTCAGGGACGATGAAGATATGCAGCAGCTTGTCGAGAGTATCAAGGAACGTGGAGTAATTACTCCGGCAACGGTAAGGCAGAAAGAGGACGGAAGATATGAACTCGTATCCGGTCACAGACGAAAACGAGCAAGCGAACTTGCCGGTTTTGAAACGTTAAGATGTGAGGTTGTTGACCTTAATCGAGATGAAGCCACAATTCTAATGGTGGAAAGTAATTTCCAAAGGTCGCAGATACTTCCCTCTGAAAAAGCCTTTGCCTACAAAATGCGTTTGGACGCTATGAAAAGGCAAGGATTTCGTTCTGATTTAACTTCTGCCCCAGTGGGTCAGAAGTTCTCGGTGGAACAAATTGCAGAAAATTCTGCTGATAGTAAAACGCAAATCCAGCGTTATGTTCGCCTTACAAACCTTGTTCCCGAACTGCTTGAATTTGTCGATGAAGGGCGAATTAAAATGCGACCGGCGGTAGAGCTTTCGTATCTTGACGAAGATTGTCAGCGTGATGTGGTTGATGAGATTGATATGAACGACGCAACTCCCTCTCACGACCAGACTATCCGTATGCGAAAGTTTTTCGATGAGGGCAAACTGACAACCGAAGCTATCCAAGCCATTATGTCGGAGGAAAAGCCAAACCAGAAAGAGAAGATTGTGCTAAGGGGCGACAGAGTGCGACAACTCATCCCGAAAAATATCCCAATCAGCCAAACGGAGGACTTCGTGTGCAAGGCATTGGAGCATTACAACAAGTATCTCAGGCAACGGGCAGACCGTGATAGCAGATAGCCGATTTTGTTACTCCCCCTTCTCACACTCTACCCCCTAATACCTACTGTTTACTTGCTGAAAAGATATATTCTATCTCACTTGAATATACCTATCTCTCATAACTTATAGCTGTCTAATAAAGGGTTCGCACATTTGAAGTGTAAACAAAGTGTCTGATACGATAAAAAGTTAGGATATTCGCACCTTTGCTGTTTTTTGTCTGATTGATTACGATTAAGGCGAAAGGAGCGATAGCTTATGAGAAAGAAATGGATGGTTTGTATGATTGCCTGCTTGATGATTTTGTTTGCCGGATGTAACGGTAACACAGCCAAAGAAACCGCACGAAATGACACGGATAAAAGGATTTCTTTTACGGCTGGTAATACCGAAACAACGAACGGAACAGAAAAAGCAGAGGATACAAGTGTTGTTCCTGAAACGGAGCAACCAGTATCAAGTGAAGCAACAACAGAGCCAAGTCAGCAGGAAAAGTCGGATGTTTCTTCTACGGCAGGTAGTAGGGCGGAAACTGCAAAAAGCTATGAATCCGTTCAGGTAACGAAAAAGCCTGACAGTATTCAAGAACAGGAGCAGCCACAGCAACAACCGAAGCCAGAGCCGGAAACACCGCCAGTTAAGGAAGAAGTGAAACCCACAAAGCCAAAACCGACGGAAGAAGCGAAGCCGAGCTTTGATGTTAATCCTTATTTGAGTTACGCCAAGAGTTATGCTCAAAGTATCGGTTTGGAGTTGGACAGTACCGCAACGGATTGTTGGGATAATCCGATAACCGCCAATGCCAAACGCACAGGCATTAAGGACGATATTCAAAGCAGGCTGAAGAGATACAAAAATGTGGAAGGATTTACCGCAGTGTGGGTATGGGCAGAAAAGGTATCCGATACGGAATATGAAATCTATATCGGCTACTGCTAAAAAACAAAATAAAATACAGTATCGGACGCACTGAGATAATCGGTGCGTTCTTTCATTTTAAGGAGGAAACTTAGATGGTAAAGACGAAAATCAAGAGAGCCGTATCGTTTGTTATGGCGACGGTTCTCAGTCTCAGTGCTTTTATGAGTATTGGGACAAGCACAGCGTTTGCTGCAAGCGGAGAAAAGACCAAAGTGTATATGGTTGATTTTCCTCGTGACGGCGACGCAAATTACGACGGTGTGTGGGGACACAGTAACCTTACTTTGAAGAACGGTTGGCATACCGGCAGTTCTACCCACACTAACTTAAAGGCAATCGGTTCATATTCCGGTAATATTGCCTATTGTATCGAGCCGGGTGTTTCACTCAGCTCCGGTCAGAGTATGAACAAATACGATGAAAATTATTTTAACAATATCACAGCAAACGGAGTTATCTCCGGCGATGAAATCAGACTCTTTATCGGTCGTATCTTGCAGCACGGCTATCGAGGAACGATTTCAACAAGCTGGAGGTCGCAGAACGAAAGTGCGGCAAACAGTATTGCTCACGCTTATGCAACACAGCTTCTTATTTGGGAAACAGTCGTAGGAGAGCGTGACGCAAACTTTAATCACAAAGCAGCCAGTGGTTGCAGCAATGTGAAAGATGTTATCAATGCCAAACATCCGCTTCGCAGTAAGATTATGAATTACTACAACAGTATGGTCAGCAGTGTGCAGAATCATACAGTTGTGCCGAGCTTCTGTACTAAATCAAGCGGTTCAGCGAAAGTAAATGAACTTGAATGGAACGGAAGCAAATATGTTGCGACTCTTACAGACTCAAACGGTGTACTCTCCAATTATGATTTCAAGGCGAATATCAGTGGTGTAACATTTTCCACAAGCGGAAACAAACTTACGGTGTCAATGGATAAAGCACCGAGTAAGGAATTTACTATTACCGCAAGTAAGAAAAACGGTGTCCGCAGAGGTGTCATCGTATGGTCTGAGGGAAAGCACGGTCAAAATTCAAGTGTGCAGGATGTTGTTACTTACGCACAGGAAGTCAGCGACCCTGTAAGCGGATATGTAAAGATGAAAGTCAGCTACGGTTCTTGTCAGATTGTGAAAACATCTGAGGACGGAAAGGTTGACGGTATCAATTTCACTATTTCAGGCAACGGAGTAAATCAGACAGTTACCACAGCAAACGGTGGTAAGTTCCAGATTGACAACCTTATGCCGGGCGTATATACGGTAACAGAGCAATCTATCGACAAATATGTACCGCAAGAGGTTCACAGAGTAACCGTTGTTGCCGGTCAGGTAGCAACAGTAAACTTCAATAATGTTCTCAAAAGAGGTAATCTTCAGGTCATTAAATCATCGGAAGATAATCTTGTTGAGGGTGTGAAATTCCACCTTTACGGTACTTCCCTTGCAGGTATTGCCGTTGATGAATATGCGGTTACTGACAAAAATGGTGTAGCAACATTCAAAGATGTGCTTATCAGCGGAAGCACACCATATACGCTCGAAGAAGTGGATACAGAAATCCGTTATGTCGTTCCTGAAAAGCAGACTGCACCGATTAAATGGAACGAGGTTACAAATCGAGACTTTACCAATATTCTTAAAAAGTTCAGCGTTACAGTAACAAAGAGTGACCGAGAAGAAGGCACTGCTCAGGGCGACGCAAAACTCTCCGGTGCTGTTTACGGAATTTATAAAGGCGACACACTTGTGGATAAGTATGTGACAGACAGCGAGGGGCAGTTCACAACAAAGGAATATGTCTGCGACAGCGATTGGACAATCAGAGAAATCACACCGTCCGAGGGTTATCTCCTTGATAAGACAATCCACAAGGTAGGTGCAGAGCCAAAACTCTTTACGATTGAACACAATCTTGTGGCAAATGATGTGACAGAGCAGGTTATGAAAGGCAATATCGCTATCATCAAACATACCGATGATGGGGAAACCAAGATTGAGACACCGGAAAATGGTGCTGAATTTGAAGTGTATCTGAAATCTTCCGGCTCATTTGAAAAAGCCGACAAAGATGAAAGAGATACTATTGTTTGCGATGAAAACGGATTTGCTCAGACAAAGGATATGCCGTATGGTGTATATACCGTTCATCAGACCAAAGGTTGGGAAGGTCGTGAGCTTATGAAAGACTTTGATGTTTTCATTTCTCAGGACGGTCAGACTTACCGTTATCTCATCAACAATGCCAACTTTGAGTCATATATCAAGGTCGTAAAGGTTGATGCAGAAACAGGCAAGACAATTCCGTATGCAGGTGCAGGCTTCCAAATCTATGACCCTGCCGGTAACAAAGTAAGTATGACATTTACTTATCCTACACCGACAACCATCGACACATTCTATACCGACGCAGACGGTCAGCTTGTTACACCTGAAAAACTGGACTATGGCAAGGGATATTCACTTGTTGAGGTTCAGGCTCCGTATGGATATGTACTCGACAGTACTCCTGTTTCTTTTGATGTGACAGAAGAAAATTCCACACAGGAAGGCGGTATCACATTGATTAAGGTGGATAAGCCGAATATGGCACAGAAAGGTACGATTTCCGTTGAGAAAACCGGCGAAGTATTCTTTGGTGTCAATGTATCCGGCGAGGAAGATAAAGATGTGATTTATCAGCCGGTGTATAAGGTCAAAGGACTTGCAGGTGCGGTTTATGAAATCACTGCCGACGAAGATGTTATCACACCGGACGGTACACTTCGTTATCACAAGGGCGATGTGGTAGATACCGTAACAACAAATGAGGATGGCAAAGCCAAGAGCAAGGAACTCTATCTTGGTAAATATACTGTTGTTGAAACCAAAGCACCAAACGGTATGGTTATCAATAAAGAAAAACATTCAGTAGAACTCACTTATGCTGGACAGGATGTAGCGGTAACAGAAACCGCAACCAGCTTCGTAAACGAGCGACAGAAAGTGAAGATTTCCCTTGAAAAGGTGCTTGAACAGAATGAAACCTTTGGTATCGGCAAGAATGATAAAATCAAAAACATCAGCTTCGGTCTTTACGCAAAAGAAGACATTGTATCTTCGAGCGGTACAGTAATTCCGGCTGACGGTTTGATTGAGATTATCACGCTTGATGAAAACGGAACAGCGACTGCAAATACAGACCTTCCGTTTGGCAGTTACTATATCAAGGAAATTGCTACGGACGAACATTATATCCTCTCCGACACACAGTACCCGTTCACATTCGAGTATGCTGGTCAGGATACCGAAACGGTTGAAATCAAGGTAAATGACGGTAAGCCGATTGAGAACAAACTCATTTACGGTTCTGTATCTGGTAAGAAGATTGACGAGAACGGAGAAGCACTGGGCGGTGCTTTAATCGGCATTTTCAAAGCAGATGAAACCGAGTATACAAAAGAACACGCTATTATGACTGCCACATCTGAAAAGGACGGCAGTTTTTCTTTTGCCAAAGTTCCTTACGGAAAATGGATTGTAAGAGAGATTGAAGCTCCTGAAGGCTTTGTGCTTGATGATACTTCTTACGAAGTAAATATCGGGGAGAATGAGCAGGTCATCGAAGTGGAAATTACCGACGAGTATATTTACGGTAATATTGAACTTACCAAAGTGGACGCTGATTATCCGGATAACAAACTGACAGGTGCAACTTTTGATGTGTATAAGGATGTTAATGGCGACGGTAAACTGGACGATGGCGATGAACTTATCGGAAATCTTGAAGAAACCGCAACCGGTATCTATGAGATGAAAGAAATTCTCTACGGTAAATATCTTGTACAAGAAACCAAAGCACCGGAGGGATTTGTGCTTGATAAGGGCGTTTACTCCGTATTCATTGAAAAAGATGAAACCACCTACAAGGTAGAAAACAAAGCGGGAGTCGGCTTTATCAACGAAGCGATGAAAGGCAGCCTGAAAATCAAAAAGACATCTTCCGACGGTAATGTGGAAGGATTTACTTTCAGAGTGACAGGTGTAAACGGTTATGACAGCACCTTTACAACCGATAAGAATGGCGAAATCTCCATAGATGGACTTCGTATCGGAGAATACACAGTGTCCGAGGTCAGCGACAATGTATCTGCCGGATATATTTTACCTGCCGATAAGAAAGTGACCGTAAAGGTCGGCGAAACGGTAGAAATCGAGATGCATAACGAACTTCGTGACACACCGAAAACCGGTGATGACAAAAAGACCGGTCTTTGGGTAGCACTTGCAGGTGCTTCTGCACTCGGTATTGTTGCAACGGTTGTTGCTTCCAAGAGAAAGAAGAAAAAGGAGGGCAATGAATAATGGACGCAAAGACAATCGTAGCAGTTGTTTTGGTCGCCTTTATTATCGGCGGCTTTATCTTCTTACAGATTAAAAACAGAAAGAAATAAGAAACAAAATGGTGGGCGGAGCGTAAAAAACTCCGTCCATTTACTTTATGGAGGTGCTTTATGAATAAGCAGAGAACGGTTGACAGCAAGGTGCTTGCAATCCTCAGAGAATGCCCTGAAACAAGGTATGACGATATGCAGCTTATCCTCTGCTATTACAACCGATACAGTTATTTGAAAGTCGGCGACTTATCTCTTGAGAATATAGTCAACAACTATAAGGGCTACGGTTTACCGTGCTTTGAAACTATCCGCAGGTCAAGACAGAGGGTGCAGTCTTTGTTCCCGGAACTTTCCAGACAGTGCAGTGGCTGCGACAGCAGTATTCGTGTAGTCATAGAAATTGAATAAGGAGGACGGAAAGATGAGCAAACCGACATTTCAACAGAAAACAAAGCTAATGGCGAAATTGTTTGATTCCGGCTGTAATACAGAAAAGAAACTACAACAGCTTGATATGGAGAGTATTTTGAAGATTCCGGGTATCACGATACCGGATATGGCACTCATCATCGAACTTCAGAAAGAAACCAAAGCCAACAAGTTGTTCTCGTATTTGGGAGGTGGAACGGATGAGCAGTCAGGAACATAAAGAAAACAGTATCCGCTTTATTGACAGTGGATACAACGAAAAATTTCGTGTAAATGACGGAGAGAAAATCCTGATTCACACAAGAAACGGAACAACACTGGAGCGTGAGTGTAAATATATCGACGACTATCACACACAAATCGGCTCGGATGTTTTCCATATCTGTGAATTTGCAGAGCTGTGTGAAAGAAACGGTCATACCGTTGAACCAGCCGGAAAGGAAAAGATAAAACCGGCAAAAAGCAAAGAAAAAGAACGATAAGGAGGTGCAAAGTAGTGTCAAGAAAATATGAACTCATATCCGAACTCTATGACAGAACCTGTAAGACGGTTGTTTCCAATCCGCAGAACTGGCAGAATTTCTTGCGGTCTGCGTGCAGAAACTACAAGCTGCGATATGATGAGCAGTTGCTTATCTATGCACAGCGACCGGACGCTACGGCGGTTCTTGAAATCGAGCGTTGGAACAGGAGTTTTGGACGATGGGTAAATAAAGGTGCAAGAGGCATTGCGGTATTTGCCGATGAAAACAGAGCAAGACAAAGACTTACCCACTACTTCGATATTTCCGATACTCACGAGAGCAGATATTCCCGTCCTGTTCCGCTTTGGGATATGAGGGACGAATACACTGACGATGTTATTGAAACGCTTGAAAGCACATTCGGAGAACTGGATAACAAAGTCACTTTGGGCGAAGCAGTTATGAGTGCCGCACAAAATGCCGCCGAAGATAATTTGCCGGATTATCTTAATGACCTCATCTATGCTTCCGAGGACAGTTTCCTTGAAGGACTTGACGAAACGATGATTGCAAGTCTGTATAAAAAAGTTGTAACAAACAGCGTGGCATATATGATGATGACAAGGCTTGGAATTGATACCGGCGAATATTTTGAAGCCGATGATTTTCGAGATGTTACCAATTTCAATACGCAGGATACGATGAACGCTCTGGGATTTGCCACAAGCGATATTGCAGAGATGGGGCTTTCGGAAATCTCAAAAACAGTGATGGCACTGAACCGTCAAAATCGCATAATTGAAGCAAACAGGCAACCGGAATACAATAAAGACATCAAAGACGAAAGGAGCAGCGATTATGAACGAGATAACATACACGATGGTCGGGGATTACAATCTTCCGAACCTGACTCTGCCCGAACAGCCGGAGGTCATTCAGGGCAAATGGTCGCAGATGAGGAGAACTTATCTGAAAGAACACCACAAGGTTCAGTATTACAATCTCCTGACGAAAGGGATACTGAGCAGTCATCTGTCGGAAGTCCAGCAGAGGGCGACCGAGTTGGAGGAGACGCTTATCAGGCAGATGGCACAGCAAGAGGGGCTGACGGAGCAGATGAAAGCGGACGATATGATGAATTGGATTCGCTTGATGAACAACATCAGGAACTCGGCACAGGAAGTCGTGAAAGCACAGGTAATATTCATTTAGAGTATTATGACAGAAGCAACGAGGACAAGAGCCTGCCGTTTTTCGGCAGAGATGATACTATAAGAGAAATACTCGGTACTACACCGCATTTGTTGGCTTCTCTCGAAGATATTAAAGACTTCTATGAGAGAAATACCGATAGCGATACCCGTACCGAATATATCAAGAGCATCTTCAATAACGACTATACGGAACTCACATTAGAGGATGGCAGAACCGTAGGTTACAAGACATTTCAAAATGTTTTGCACCTTTGGGAAGGTCATTATGACAGCAGAACTGCACAGAGTTTCTATAACTGGAGCGTGATTGCACAGCACTTTGAAGCAATGCGTCTTTTGGGAGAATTAAATGATAGAATGAAACCACTACCGTCGGCAGACGGACAGATGAGCTTCATATTAGACGGTCAGGCAGAGGAAAACAAAACCTCTGCCTTTACTTTTTCTCAGGAGATTATCGACGCAGTTTTGACTCGTGGAAGCGGTATTCACGAAGGTAAAATGCGTATCTACGAGCAGTTTCAAAAGAGTTTATCTTCAAAAGAAAATGCAGACTTTCTCAAAAACGAATACGGTTGGGGAGGTTCATATCCTGTCATTATCGGTGCAGGTATTGATGAAAACCACGATGGGAAAGGCATAACTCTTTCAAGAGGATTTGGAAACGACGCACCGAAACTCACTCTTAAATGGACACAGGTGGAAAAGCGTATCGGGGAGCTTATCCGTGCAGATAGATACTTAAATCCAAAGGAAAAGGAGCAGTATCCGCAGTGGCTTGAGAAGCAGGAAGCAAGACGGGCAGAAATCGAGGAGCAGAAAAGAAATCGGGAAATTCTTTCTACTGCACCACCGGAAGAAGCTGAGCAGGCAAATGATGACGATATTATCGGTAAGAAAATTGTGATTGATGACCGCCGATTTGTTATTGAAAGCGTCGGTAAAATCAGTGGCGATGTTTCTATGCGTGATGTCACTTTTGAGGACAGCGTAGGCTTACCGATTAACCGTGTGGAGAAGATTGATTATGTCCGCAGTCTGCTTGCAGTGCAAACACAGGAACAGCAATTACCTGATACCCGATATGAATATCATCTTGGAGACACGGTATATATCGGTGCAGCGGAGTATGAAATCTTATCTTTTGATGATGAGAGAGTAATGCTTTATGATACCGAAATGCCATTGTTCAACAAGGAGTTTGAGCGTGCTGAATTTGACCGTAAGGTGCAGGAAAATCCGCTTAATGACCATTTGAGAGTAACGGTATTACCAGCAGCAGAAAAAGCCGATACAGACGAAAATATCACGCATAGTGATACCGAAACCGAACAGAAAACAGATTATGAGGATGCGTTTTTCATTAACAGAGAACAGGAAAGCGTTACTTGGATGTACTTTAATCCGGACAGTAATGCCGGCGGTCAGTATGTTACAAATACGCTTTCTTTTGATGAAATCAGAAAAGCGGCACAAGACAATAAGTCGGCAGATGAGTTCTTTGATTACCTCGGCAGTATCGCAAATCAAACTCTTGCCGATGTAGGTACAGAATGGTTTGAAGAAGCAGATAATGCTTTTAGACAGACACCGGATTTTACCGACTGTACTTCAGCCACAATGGAAGCACTCATTGAAAATGCCGAAAGAAGTGATATGGTAGTAACCAATATCGGCAATGTTCCGATTGAGGATTACAGAGAAATCATTGCAAATCAGAATGGCTTCGACAGCTACGTTGAAATGTATAACGAGGGCATTCGTATCGGCAACGGCTATGATAAAGAGCCTGAACCGATAAAACCGCAGTGGGAGAATAAAAAGAGCAAGGTCAAGAGTTTTGATTTGCACCCGGATATTCCGATGGCAGAGAGAAATACTTTTGATTTGCGTTCCAATCCGGTAGAACCGGCAGGCAAGAAAGAACGCTTCCGCAGAAATATGGAAGCGATAAAAGTTTTGAAAGAGTGTGAGTTTGAAAACAGATTTGCCACACCGGAAGAACAACTTATCTTGTCTAAATATGTCGGCTGGGGAGGTTTGTCCGAAGCCTTTGACGAGAACAATTCTGCTTGGGCAGATGAATTTGTTGAGCTATATACAGCACTGTCTTCCGATGAATATGCCGCCGCAAGAGAAAGCACATTAACCGCCTTTTATACTCCACCCGAAGTTATCGACGCTATATACAAGGCAATGGAACAGATGGGCTTTCGTGAGGGCAATCTGTTAGAACCGTCCTGCGGTATCGGTAATTTTATCGGTATGCTGCCGAATTCAATGGAAAACACAAAGATTTACGGCGTGGAACTTGATAAGATTTCGGCAGGGATTGCTCAGCAACTTTATCAGAAATCATCCATAGCAGCACAGGGATTTGAAGAAGTCAATGTGCCGGATAGTTTCTTTGACGGAGTTGTGGGGAATGTTCCGTTTGGCGATTTCAAGGTGCTTGATAAGAGGTACGATAAGTATAACTTCCTTATTCACGATTATTTCTTTGCCAAGTCTTTGGATAAATTAAGACCCGGCGGTGTGATGGCACTTGTTACGAGCAAAGGCACGATGGATAAAACCAATTCGTCGGTCAGAAAATATATCGCACAAAGAGCCGACCTGTTGGGAGCAATTAGACTTCCAAATGATACTTTCAAAGGCAATGCCGGTACAGAGGTTGTATCGGATATTTTGTTCCTGCAAAAGCGTGACAGGCTCATAGATATAGAGCCTAATTGGGTACAACTTGGCACAACCGATGACGGTATCACGATGAACTCGTACTTTGTGGAACATTCCGAAATGATACTGGGCGAGATGAAAACAGTAAGTGGACGCTTTGGAGAAGAAGTAACTTGTGTACCGTTTGAAAATGCCGATTTATCCGAATTGTTATCGGAAGCGGTAGCAAATATCCACGGAGAAATAAACGATTACGAAGTAACCGACGAGTTGGAGGAAGAAGATAATTCTATCCCTGCCGACCCTACGGTAAGGAATTTTTCTTACACAGTGGTGGACGATAAAATCTATTTCCGTGAGAATTCTCGTATGACTCCGGTGGAGGTGTCGGCAACCGCCGAGAACAGAATCAAGGGTATGATTGCGGTTCGTGACAGCGTTCGCAATCTGATTGAACTTCAAACCGAGGACTATCCGGACGAAGAAATCAAAGCCGAGCAGTCAAAACTCAACAGTCTTTATGACAGTTATACCAAGAAATATGGACTGATTAACAGCAGAGCAAATATCTCTGCTTTCAGTGATGACAGTTCCTTTGCCTTGCTTTCTGCACTTGAAGTCATTAACGAAAACGGAGAACTGGAACGCAAGGCAGATATGTTCTTCAAGCGTACAATTAAGCCGCATAAGCCGGTAGAAAAGGTAGATACCGCCAGTGAAGCACTTGCTGTTTCTATGGGAGAAAAAGCCGGAATTGATATGGAATATATGTCAAAGCTCACAGGTAAAAATGAAGAAACACTCTATCAGGATTTGAAAGGTGTTATCTTCTTAAATCCTCTTCACGGGTACGGGAATGTAACCGAGGCAAAGTATTTGATGGCAGATGAATATCTCTCTGGTAATGTCAGGGAGAAACTTATCACAGCAAAAAAATCTGCCGAGGTGTATCCTGAAGATTATAAAATCAATGTGGAAGCATTGGAAAAGGTTCAGCCGAAAGACTTGACTGCAAGTGAAATATCTGTAAGGCTCGGTGCTACTTGGCTACCGCAGGAAGTAATCCAGCAGTTTATGTTTGAGTTCCTTGATACACCGAGATATGCACAGTGGAATATAAAAGTTCACTTCTCTCCCTATACGGGCGAGTGGAATATCGAGGGTAAATCCTATGACCGTTCCAATGTCAAAGCATATAGCACATACGGCACAGGTCGTATCAATGCCTACAAGATAATTGAGGAAACGCTGAACCTGAAAGATGTCCGTATCTTTGACTATATCGAAGATGATGAGGGCAGGAAAAAGGCTGTCCTTAATAAAAAGGAGACGGCAATCGCACAGGCAAAGCAGGAACTTATCAAGCAAGGTTTTCAGGATTGGATATGGGCAGACCCTGACCGCAGAGAAAAGCTGACGAAGATGTATAACGAAAAATTCAACAGCATAAGACCTCGTGAGTATGACGGAAGTCACATCACATTTAGTGGTATGAATCCGGAAATCACATTAAGGGAACACCAGAGAAATGCTGTAGCTCACATTCTTTACGGTGGAAATACCTTGCTTGCACACGCAGTCGGGGCAGGCAAGACGTTCGAGATGGTAGCGGCATCGCAGGAGTCGAAAAGACTCGGACTATGTAATAAATCGCTGTTTGTTGTACCGAATCATCTGACGGAACAGTGGGCGGCGGAATACTTGCAACTTTATCCGTCGGCAAATATACTGGTTGCAACGAAGAAAGATTTTGAAACAAAGAACCGTAAAAAGTTCTGTGGCAGAATTGCAACAGGAGATTATGACGCAGTTATCATCGGGCATTCTCAATTTGAGAAAATTCCGATGTCCATTGAAAGGCAGAGGGCAATTCTTGAACAGCAGTTGAATGAATTGACGGAAGGAATTGCAGAACTAAAGCGTAATCGAGGGGAAAACTTCTCTGTCAAACAGCTTGAAAAATCAAGAAAATCCGTCAAGCAAAAGCTACAAAAACTCAACGACCAAAGCAGAAAGGATGATGTTGTAACCTTTGAAGAATTAGGTGTGGACAGGCTTTTTATTGACGAAAGCCATTACTACAAGAACCTTTATCTTTACACAAAAATGCGTAATGTAGGAGGTATCGCACAGACGGAAGCACAGAAATCTTCCGACCTCTTTATGAAGTGCCGATACCTTGATGAGATTACCGGCGGGCGAGGAACTGTATTTGCGACAGGTACGCCTATCTCAAACAGTATGGTAGAACTTTACACCATTCAACGATACTTGCAATATAATGCCCTTGTAAAAAACGGATTACAGCACTTCGACGCTTGGGCTTCCACATTTGGAGAAACGGTAACAGCAATAGAACTTACGCCGGAAGGAACGGGTTACAGAGCGAAAACACGCTTTGCTAAATTCTATAATCTGCCCGAACTTATGGCGATGTTCAAAGAGGTTGCAGACATTAAAACAGCCGATATGCTTAATCTTCCTGTACCGGAAGCAGAGTATCATAATGTGTCGGTTGAACCGTCCGAAATGCAGAAAGAAATGGTTGCCTCCCTTGCAGAGCGAGCCGAGAAAGTTCGTGGCGGAGGTGTAGATTCAAGCGTAGATAATATGCTTAAAATCACAAACGATGGAAGAAAACTTGCACTTGACCAGCGTATGCTAAATGCTATGCTGCCGGACTTCGAGAACAGCAAAATCAATGCCTGCGTTGATAATGTGTACCGCATATGGGAAGAAAACAAAGATAAAAAGTCAGCACAATTAGTGTTCTGCGACTTATCGACACCAAAGAATGACGGAACATTTTCTGTCTACAATGACATCAGAAAGAAGCTCATAGAGCGAGGTGTTCCCGAAAGCGAAGTCCGATTTATCCACGAAGCAGAAACCGATGTGAAAAAGAAGGAACTGTTTCAGAAAGTTCGTAAAGGAGAGGTCAGAGTGCTAATGGGTTCAACACAAAAGATGGGTGCCGGTACGAATGTTCAGGACAGGCTTATCGCACTTCACGATGTTGATTGTCCTTGGAGACCGGCAGACTTGGAGCAACGCAGTGGTAGAATTATCCGTCAGGGCAATTCAAATCCAAAGGTGGAAATCTATCGTTATGTTACAAAGCAGACCTTTGACGCATATTTGTATCAGCTTGTTGAGGGTAAGCAGAAGTTTGCAAGTCAAATTATGACGAGCAAATCTCCTGTTAGGAGTGCAGAAGATATTGATGAAACCGCACTGTCTTATGCCGAGATTAAAATGCTTGCAACAGGCAATCCATATATCAAGGAAAAGATGGATTTGGACATTCAGGTACAGAAATTGAAGCTTTTAAAATCCAATTTCTTATCCGAAAAGTACAGCCTTGAGGACAAGATAATTAAATATTATCCGCAGCGTATCACTTCTCTTGAAAACCGAATTAACGGTTTGACGGCAGATGTGGAAACTGCAAAACAACACCCGAAACCAACAGATGACCGCTTTGTCGGGATGGAGGTTAAGGGTATTTTTTATTCCGAAAAAGCAGAAGCCGGCAAAGCAATCATTGCAGCCTGCAAGGAGATGACAAGTCCTGCACCTGTTCCTCTGGGCAGGTATAGAGGATTTGAAACAGAACTTTCTTTTGATACGACGGAGCGTTCTTATTGCGTAACGGTCAAAGGAGAAACCGGCAAACAGGTATCGCTTGGCGATGATGTTTTCGGTAATATCACTCGTATTGATAATGTGGTTGAGCGTTTTGCAGACGACCTTGAAAAAGCAAAGGACAGTCTTGCTGATACGAAAAATCAGTTTGAAACCGCACAAAAAGAAGTCCAAAAACCGTTTGTGCAGGAAGAAGAATTGAAGTCAAAACTTGCCCGTTTGGACGAATTGAATATCCTGCTCAATATGGATAAAAAGGAAAATGAAATTGTGGGCGGCGAGCCTGATGAGGGCGAATCGACCGAGAAGCGAAAGGAGAAGTCGTATGAAAGATAAGAAAGAAATGTGAGGTGGTCAGTATGCCATATATAGCACCGGAAGTCATAACCGAAGCAAAGAGAATGGATTTGCTGACCTATCTTCGCACCTATGAACCGGGCGAACTTGTCCGTTATAGTGGTAACACTTACTGTACCAGAGAACACGACAGTTTGAAAATTTCAAACGGGAAATGGATGTGGTGGTCGAGAGGTATCGGCGGCAAATCTGCCCTTGACTATCTTATCAAAGTCAAAGGACTTGATTTTGTAGAAGCGGTTGAAACCATTATGGGACAGTGTGCTGTTTCTGCTCCGGTCTATGAAAAAGAAAGCCGGAGTTATGAAAATCAGCCGCTTCTTTTACCGCAAAAAAGTCCGAATAACGATGTGGTTACGCAGTATCTTTTCAGTCGAGGGATTGATTATGAAATCATAAATTACTGCCTTGATAAGGAACTTATCATTGAATCACTGCCATATCACAATGTTGTTTTTATCGGTTATGACGAGAAAAAAGAAGCAAAGTATGCCGCATTTCGGGCAACAAACAGCAGTCGTATTATGGGCGATTGCACCGGTAGCAAGAAGCAGTTTTCTTTCAGGCTGACAAATGAAGAAAGCACAGAGGTACACCTATTTGAATGTGCTATCGACCTGCTATCCTATGCCACATTAGCGAAGATGACGGGCAGGGATTGGCACAAATTAAACCTTGTTTCTCTCTCCGGCGTGTATTCGCCTAACAGAGAAACAGAGAAATCCAAAGTGCCGGTTACACTTAAAAATCTGCTTGAAAAGAATAAGAACATTAACCGTATCGTGCTTCATTTTGACAATGATATTGCCGGAAGAAAGGCGGCAAATGCACTGAAAATAAAATTAAAAGACAGATACGAAGTCGTTGACGATCCCCCCAAGTGCGGGAAAGATGTCAACGACTTTTTGTGTATCAAATTAGGAATTTCCAAAAAAAATGAAAGGAGTTTTGAGAGATGAGCGAAAAAATAAATGTACTTCTCATTGAACCGGGCAAGTATCCGAAACAGATTGAGATTGAGGATACGCTGGAAGCAATGCAGGAAACCGTAGGCGGGTATATTGAGGAATATATGCCTTTTGACGATGAGATTGCAATCGTATGTAACGAGGAAGGGAAGATGAACGGTGCTGAGTTAAACCGTGCAATTTACTCCGATGATAAAGAAATCCTCGACATTATTGCAGGAAAATTCTTTATCGCATACGCACCGATTGAGTCGGAGAGTTTTCTCAGTATGCCAAAGGATTTGATGAAAAAGTATGAGGATAAGTTCCGGTATCCGGAGCGTTTTTATCAGACAGACAAGGGCATTGAAGCGAAAGCATATAAACCAATTTCAAAAGATATGGAGCGATAAAAAGACAGACGATGGGGCAACCCGGAGAGTCTGTATATTCTTAGCGAGCAGTGTATTTGGATAGCACACTACCAAATACCTCGTTAGGGGTTGCCCCTAATACCCCAAGAGAAAGGAGAACGCTATGCGTGAGATAGCATTGGTAGCCGTCGGTGTAATTGCCGGCGGCTTTATCGGAGTCACTTTTATGTGTCTGTTTCAGATAAATAAGGACAGACATTATATCATCACAAGAAAGGATGGCACAGAAAATGAGGAAAAGAAACATTCAGAAGATTGTTAGGTTCAGTAGAGACGAAGCACAGGATTTGCAGAAGAAGGCAAAAAAGGCTTGCCTGAGTGAAGCGGGACTTATCCGTTTGCTTCTTCGAGGATATGAGCCGAGGGAAAAGCCGGATGAAAGATTTTATGATGTGATGCGTGAGCTTTCTTCTATTGGCAACAACATCAATCAACTTGCAGTTAAAGCAAACGCTCTTGGCTTTGTTGACGCACCGCAGCTTAAAAAGGAAGCGGAGCGTTGGCATAAGTTTCAGGCAGATATTGAGCGTACTTATTTAAGACCCGATAAGAGTGAAATGAAATGGCAGTAAGCAAGTTGTGGGTAGTCAATTCAAGGCTTGGTCAGGTTATTGATTATGCCGCTAATCCTGAAAAGACATCGGCAGATATTTATACCGATGAACAATATCAGGCACTTGCAGATGTTCTCTCCTATGCAAAGGACGAAGAAAAAACCGAACGGGAATATTTCGTGGAAGGTATCAACTGTAATCCGACCACTGCCCGTGACCAATTTGTTTCAGTCAAGCAGGCATATGGGAAAGAGGACGGCATACAAGCCTATCACGGATATTTGAGTTTTAAGGAACAAAATATCACACCGGAGCTTGCACAGAAAATTGGAATGGAGTTTGCAAACGAAGTGTGGGGGAAAAGATTTCAAGTTGTTGTTACAACGCACCTGAACACCAAACACCTGCATTGCCACTATGTAATTAACTCTGTTTCATTCAAAGACGGCAAGCGATGTCAAGATACCTCGTGGTTTAAGTTCAGAAAAGTTGCCGACCGTATTTGTGAGAAATATGGATTATATTACAATCCGAATCCGAATCGCAGTAAGCAATCCTCTTACTACTATAAGCAGGAACAGGCGGGAATGCCGACCAGATATTCTATGGTGCGAGAAGCCATAGATGAAGCGATTGCCCACAGCACAAATATCAGAAGTCTTGACTACGCACTTACGCAGATGGGATATGAGCATTGTTTAAGCGAGAGCAGGAAGTATTGGACGATTGTACCGAAAGGGTACACGAAACCCATACGACTTAAAAATCTCGGAGAAGATTATACCGAGGAAGCAATCAGGCGTAGGCTTATGGAAAATCAGAGAGTACGCATAGTTCCGTTTGCAAAGCAGACGGTGGTTATCAGGCAGTACCGATTGCCTACAAGAGAAAATAAAATCAAAAAAGTGGGCGGACTGTATGGCTTGTATCTGCATTACTGTTACAGGCTCGGTTATCTGCCAAAATATAAAAAACAGAATACAGCAAGGCTTCACTATCTTTTGAAAGAGGATTTATTGAAGCTGGATAAAATCACAGCAGAGACAAGGCTGCTCGGACGAGAAAATATTTCTACGGACGAGCAGCTTTTCTCATATAAAGAGTCGCTGAAAGGTCAAATTAAAACTTTGAATGACGACAGAACGCACCTGCGAAAAAAAGCAAAAACAAAGATGAGTGACGATGAGCTGTCTAAGGTCAAAGAACAGATTTCGACAGTAAGCGACAAAATTCGGGAACTGAACAAAGAGGTTCGACTCTGTAACGACATTGCCGAGAGGTCAAAGGTTATGGAGCAGAACCTTGAAACAATCAGAGCCGAAGAAGAAAAACAACAGCGAAAGGAGCAAAAGCGAAATGACAAATTCAGGTGACGCAGCCGAACAGGTCGTCAGGTTATCCCTTGAAGGCTTTGAAGTTGCTGCAAGACTTACCGGTTCAGCTGCAAAGAATATCGCAATTCTTCTTGCTTCCGTATTAAAACAGGAAGCAACGCAGGCGAACAAGACCAGAGGAAAAGCCCGTCTTACCAATATGATTAAATCGGGCAAAGAATTGAAAGTGTTTTCTATTCCGAATAAGGACTTGAAGAAATTCACCGAACAGGCAAAACGCTACGGTGTTCTCTATTGTGTTCTCCGAGATAAGAATACAAGGGGAGATAATGTCCCGATTGATATTATCGCACGTGCGGAGGACGCTTCTAAAATTCAGAGAATCGTTGAGAGATTTGAACTCGGTAAGGTGGATAAGGCGGCAATCGTAACAGAATCGCAGAAGGCGGTTGAAAAACGAGAAGCCGTGGAAAAAGATAAGCCGACAAAATCCAAGAATGAAATCATCACGGAGGAAGCTGTACGAAAACCACTTCAGAAAGAGGAAAACGCACAGTCAAACCCCACAACCGCCAAAACGGACAAAAACCCTCCGTCAAGGCAAAACTCAGAGCCGGAAGATATGCAAACTGATAAGGGTATTGCTGTTGACAAGCAGAAGAAGCCATCGGTTAAAGAGAAACTTGACCGCTATAAGGCTCAGGCAAAACAGCAAAAAGAAGCAGAACGCAAAGAGCCGGAAACAGATAAGGCAAAGCATTCTTCTGTACCGAAGCAGACGGTACACCAACAGCCAAAAACAAAATCCAAGAAACCGAAAGAGAGGTAATTACAATGACAGAAAATTTTACTCCTGCAAAAGCAGGCGGTCAGCGACCGAGACTTTCCAAAGAGGAATATGCTGAGAAGAAACGAGCCGAGAAAGACGCTGTGTATCAACTTGCGGATGAAGCGGCGAAAGAGATTGTATCTTCGCCGGAAAAATTCAAAGCGTTCCTTGATACACAGAGCCGACTTGACAGATATTCGGCAGTCAACGCACTTTTGATTTACAAGCAGTATCCGCAGGCGGTACAGCTTAAAGATTTTGATGACTGGAGCAAAGACAACATTAAAATTACAAAAGGTGCTAAGAGCATATCCATTCTTGAACCGGTAGAATATGCAAAGCGTGACGGTACAACAGGCATTTCCTACAATGTGAAGAAAGTGTTTGATGTGGCACAGACCAATGGGAAACGACCGCCGGCACCGACAGCTAATCGTGACCCGAAAGCACTGATTACCACAATGCTTGATTCTTCGCCTGTGAATGTGGAAGCGACAAACGACCTGCCCTATCCGAATATGGCAGCGTTTTACAACAATGAGGAGCAAACCTTGTATGTAAAACGTGATGTCGGAGACAGCGTAGCGGTTGCTCAGTGCGTAGCACAAGAACTTGGACACGCACAGCTTTCCATCAACAGCGACAGTTACAGTCGTTCCGATATGGGCTTTCAGGCGGTATGTATCGGATATATGCTTTGCAAAAAGTACGGTATTGATACACAGAATTTTGCCATCAACCGTATTCCGGATAAGTTGGCAAACAAAGAGCCGAAGGACATTCGTTTTGAACTATCCAAGACGAGAAATGCGATGACAGATATTCATTCCCGTGTGTCAGATGAACTGTATAAGAAAAAGCAGGCACGCTCAAAAGATTATGAAAGATAAGAGGTACTGATATGGCAAAAGAAGAACTTTACCATATAGCGTTGGATGATTATGAACACGGTATCGTTATCCGTTCTCTTAATGATGAGAAAACAGATTTAATGAACGAGGGGAAATCAACCGATGCTGTGGACGACCTGATTATCAAGGTCGGGACTGCCCCAAAGAAAAAATTCAAGGTTATCGAAAAGGAACGCTCCGGCGATGCGAGATAACGAAAGACAGTCTGCGATTATTCTTTCTGTCATCGGTATTGTTCCGGTTGTGTGGCTGGCACTTCTCTTAGCTCCGTCAGTTAAAGGCGGATTGCCGGAGATATTGCCGAGCCTGATGAATGTATTTAACAATCCGTTTCATATAGAAGTTTGTGAGGACAGTGTAAAAACTGTCCTCATTTTGCTTTTGTGCTATGGAATGGGTATCGGGATATATTTCTCCACACAGAGAAACTACCGCAGGCGGGAGGAACACGGTTCTGCAAAATGGGGCAATGCAAGAGCCGTGGATAAGAAGTACAGACAGTCTCCGTATTCCGATAACAAGCTGATGACGCAGAATGTCCGTATCGGATTGAATGCGAAAAAGCACAGACGAAATCTGAATACACTGGTATGCGGCGGTTCCGGTGCAGGTAAAACAAGATTTTACTGTAAGCCCAACCTTATGCAGTGCAATACCTCTTTTGTAATCCTTGACCCGAAAGGCGAAATCTTGAGAGATACGGGAAAACTTCTTGAGAAAAAAGGATATGAGGTCAGAGTTCTTGACCTTATCTCTATGGAAAAGAGCCACTGTTACAATCCTTTTGTGTATCTTCAGAACGACAACGATGTGCAGAAACTTGTAACTAACTTATTCAAAAGCACCACACCAAAGGGCAGTCAGTCCCAAGACCCGTTTTGGGACACTTCAGCTTCTATGCTCCTTTTGGCGTTGGTGTTTTATTTACGCTATGAAGCACCGGAGGAAGAACAGAACTTTGCAATGGTTATGGAAATGCTCAGAGCCGGTTCGATTGAGGATGAGGAAGATACAAGACCATCTCCTCTCGATGAATTATTTGCAGAGCTTGAGATGAACAATCCCGACCATATTGCTCTCAAGTATTACCGTTCCTATCATTCCGGTTCGGCAAAGACACTGAAATCCATTCAGATAACGCTTGCCGCAAGGCTTGAGAAATTCAATCTTGAAAGTCTTGCTTCTTTAACTTCGGCAGACGAGTTAGACCTGCCCTCTATGGGCGAGAAAAAAGTCGCCTTGTTTGCCCTGATACCCGATAACGACTCCAGTTTCAATTTTCTGGTGTCGATTTTATATACCCAACTGTTTCAGCAGTTATTCTATGCCGCCGACCATATCCACAGAGGTTCGCTTCCCGTTCCCGTCCATTTTCTGATGGACGAATTTGCCAATGTTTCATTGCCGGATGACTTTGACAAGATACTTTCGGTAATGCGTTCCAGAGGTGTGTCAGTCAGTATCATATTACAGAACTTGGCACAGCTTAAAGCCTTGTTTGAAAAGCAATGGGAAAGTATCGTGGGCAACTGCGATGAATTTCTGTATCTTGGCGGCAACGAGCAAAGTACACACAAATATGTGTCGGAACTACTCGGCAAAGAAACTATCGACACGAACACTTACGGTAAGAGTTCCGGTCGAAGCGGTAACTACTCCACCAACTATCAGATAAGCGGTCGAGAACTTCTCACACCGGATGAAGTGCGTATGCTGGATAACCAATATGCGATTTTATTTATCCGAGGGGAGCGACCAATTATGGATTTTAAGTACGACATCTTGAAGCACCCTAATGTGGCACTGACCACAGACGGAAAAGAGAAACCGTACAAGCACGGAGAAGTAACGATACCGCACTCATCTATTTCCGTTCTTGCCATTGACCCTGATGAGGTTGAGGAAAGCAATTACGGAGAAACCACTTATGAACTTCTGTCCGATGAGGATTTTGAAGTAGATAACAATTTTTAATCACAGGAGGAAATGACAATGAGATTTTTTAAGAGAAACACAGAAAACAAAGCAACCTCTAAACTGCCTATGACCGGAAAGGTTAAGAAAGGCTACCGTGCATATTGTGTGGCGGTACTGGCAATGACCATTGTACTCGGCACAGGTGTAACCGCATTTGCGGCAAACGACCCTATCACGGTAGTAAACAATCTGTCCGATTTCATTTTCGGACTTATCCGTGCAATCGGACTTATCCTGCTCGGCTTCGGTATCGTGCAGGTCGGACTTTCTTTGAAGTCCCACGACCCGTCCCAGAGAGCAAACGGTTTTCTTACTCTTGCCGGAGGTATCATCATTACTTTCGCAAAAGAAATCCTTACTCTTATCACAGGCTAAGAAGCAACAGTTATCACGGGGCATACTCGCCAAAACGGGTATGCCCCCATTTTTACAAGGAGGTGCGAATGAATGAGCGATAACTGGGTAGTTCAAAACCTCGAAAACGCTCTTGAAACTTGGAACGATAAATTAAGCGAGATATGGCAGCTTTTAACCACAACACCGCAGGATTTCAAAGGCGGAAGCATATGGAATGTGATGGTAACAATTAACGGAGCAGTTCAGGCAATCGGGCTTGCACTATTAGTGCTGTTCTTTGTGGTAGGCGTTGTCCGTACCTGCGGCAGCTTTACCGATGTGAAAAAGCCGGAACACGCATTGAAATTGTTTGTTCGCTTTGCCATTGCCAAAGGTGTCATAACCTACGGTATGGAGCTTATGCTTGCTTTATTCAATATCGTTCAAGGTATCATTTCAACCATTATGACATCATCGGGATTTGGGACACCGAATCAAACGACGCTCCCATCCTCAATGGTAACAACCATTGAGGACTGCGGATTCTTTGAAAGCATTCCGCTATGGGCAGTGACTCTGATAGGCGGTCTTTTTATTACGGTGTTGTCATTCATTCTGATAATGACGGTTTACGGCAGATTTTTCAAACTGTATATGTATACGGCATTAGCACCGATACCGCTATCTACCTTTGCCGGAGAACCAACGCAGAATGTGGGAAAGAGTTTTATTAAAAGTTACTGTGCGGTACTGCTTGAGGGTGCGGTTATCGTACTTGCCTGCATAATCTTCTCACTGTTTGCGTCAAGTCCGCCGGTGGTAAACCCAGACGCTGCGGCAGTTACACAGGTATGGTCATATATCGGAGAACTTGTATTTAATATGCTTGTTCTTGTCGGTGCAGTAAAGATGAGTGACCGTATTATCAGAGAAATGATGGGCTTATAACGGAGGTTCAAGAAAATGAAAAACAGAAACAGGACAGGTCGGCAGAAATATTTCTCTGCTGACCGTAGATGCAAAGCCTGCGTGTATAACGGCGGTAAAAGAAGGGGCGAGCGTATTTGTCTTACGGATATTTGTGTCGTGCCTTCTAAAATTCGACCGATTCGCAGAGAAAGGAAAAACAAATGAAAACAGTACAGATATATAACTTACACCTCGTTACCGGCGAGGTTGTTCAGGCGGCTGAAGATTATGAACTTAAAGGGAAGAAAACAATCGTCAGCCTTTTTCAAAGAGCAGATGATGAGGATATTTTTCTCATTACCGATTTGCTCTTAGGTTCTTGCTATATCCCCAAAAAGAATATTGCGTATATTGCAACCGGAGATGTCAGAGTTGATGCCGAACCTGACCGATTTAAAACAAATACTTGCTTGTTAAGGAGAGTGAAGAACTGTGGAAGTGAAGATTAACAGAGAAATACGAAATTACACAGAATCAATGTTTTTCGGACTGTCGCTCAGACAGTTCATTTTTTCTGTACTTGCGTGTGGTGTGGCAGTAGGGTTGTACTTCTTACTCAAACCGCATCTTGGAACAGAAACAGTATCGTGGGTGTGTATTTTGGGAGCAGCACCATTTGCAGCTCTCGGTTTTGTGAAATACAACGGAATGACAGCAGAGAAATTCATTTGGGCGTGGATTAAGTCCGAATTTCTTATGCCCAAGAAGTTGGTCTTTCACTCCACAAACACCTATTTAGAGTTGATGAAACCGAGCATTGAGAAAAAGACAAAGGAGGCTTACAAAAATAATGATTAAGACATTAAACAACATCTTTAAGCAGGATAAGGAAAAATTCGTTGTGCCGAAGGGTGTGCAGGACTGTATTCCGGTTACTGCCATCTATGACGACGGTGTCTTCAGAGTGGGCAAAGATAAGTATTCCAAATCTTTTAAGTTTACGGATATTAACTATGCGGTTGCCAGTCGAGAAGATAAGGAAGCGATGTTCCTTGAGTATTCGGAACTGCTTAACTCTCTTGACAGTGGAGCAACAACAAAGCTCACTATCAACAACAGACGACTGAACCGTTTGGACTTTGAGAAAACAATCCTTATTCCTGAAACCGGAGATGAGCTTGATGAGTATCGAGAGGAATACAATAAAATGCTTCTTGATAAGGCGACGGGAGCAAATTCAACGGTGCAGGATAAGTATGTGACCATTTCCATCAACAAAAAGAATGTAGACGACGCAAGAACTTATTTTGCCCGTGTAGGTGCGGATTTGATTTCACACTTTTCACGACTTGGCAGTAAGTGCGTGGAACTTGAAACAGATGAGCGACTTCGCATTATTCACGATTTCTTCCGTGTGGGAGAGGAAACCTCGTATCACTTTGATGTTAAGGAAACCCGAAAGAAAGGACACGATTTCAAGGACTATATTTGCCCGGACTCTTTAGAATTTGAAAGTGATTATTTCAAAATCGGCAATCGTTATGGCAGAGTTATCTTTTTACGTGAATATGCGTCCTATATCAAGGACAGTATGGTGGCGGAACTTACGGATATGAACCGAAATCTGATGATGTCCATTGATATTGTACCTGTTCCTACCGATGAAGCAGTCAGAGAAGCCGAAAACAGATTGCTCGGTGTAGAAACCAACATCACGAACTGGCAGAGAAAGCAGAATATGAACAACAACTTTTCGGCTACCGTTCCCTATGATATGGAACAGCAGAAAAAGGAAATGAAGGAATTCCTTGACGACCTTACTACTCGTGACCAGAGAATGATGTTTGCAGTGCTTACGATGGTGCATACGGCGGATAGTAAAGAACAACTTGATAATGATACAGAAGCGTTGCTCACAACAGCGAGAAAGCATCTTTGTCAGTTTGCGGTTCTTAAATTTCAGCAGATGGACGGACTCAATACCGTTATGCCATACGGTACAAGGAAAATTGATACTTTCAGAACCCTTACAACCGAGAGCCTTGCAGTGTTTATTCCGTTCAGAGTTCAGGATATTTACCACGAAAACGGTATTTACTACGGTCAGAATGTTATCAGTAAAAATATGATAATTGCCGACCGAAAACAGCTTCTTAACGGTAATTCCTTTATCCTCGGTGTATCCGGTGGCGGTAAGTCTTTTGCGGCTAAGGGGGAGATTGAAAATATTATCCTTTCTTCCGACGCCGATGTAATCATCATCGACCCTGAGAGGGAGTATTCCCATCTTGTAAATGCACTTGGTGGCGAGATTATCAATATCTCCGCAACATCGAATAACCATATCAATGCAATGGATATGAACAAGGACTATGGCGACGGAGCAAATCCTGTTATCTTGAAATCCGAGTTTATTATGTCCCTTTGCGAACAGCTTATCGGCGGTACAAATCTCGGAGCAAAGCAGAAGTCCATTATTGACCGTTGCACTGCAAGCGTTTACCGCACATATCAGCAGAATGATTACACCGGTCAGGTTCCGACCTTGC
Source organism: Massilimicrobiota sp. mt181 (assembly GCF_055420065.1). Taxonomy (NCBI): domain Bacteria; kingdom Bacillati; phylum Bacillota; class Erysipelotrichia; order Erysipelotrichales; family Erysipelotrichaceae; genus Massiliimicrobium; species Massilimicrobiota sp. mt181. The sequence continues at coordinate 73,461 of NZ_JBVAYN010000001.1, read as the reverse complement.
AGGATTTCAGAGATGAACTTCTCAAACAGGATGAGCCGGAAGCAAAGGAAATCGCTCTTGCTATTGAGTTGTTTACCCACGGTTCGCTGAACACATTTGCAAAGCAGACAAATGTAGACACTCACAATCGACTTATCTGTTATGACATTCTCGACCTTGGTAAGCAGCTTATGCCAATCGGTATGCTTGTCGTCCTCGATAGCATTTTGAACCGAATCACACAGAACCGAGCAAAGGGTAAGCATACCTTTATCTTCATTGATGAGATTTACCTCTTGTTCCAGCACGAGTATTCTGCAAACTTCCTCTTTACACTCTGGAAGCGTGTAAGAAAGTACGGTGCATACGCAACCGGTATCACGCAGAATGTGGACGACCTTTTGCAGAGCCATACTGCAAGAACAATGCTTGCGAACAGCGAGTTTATCATTATGCTCAATCAGGCTTCTACCGACAGACTGGAACTTGCAAAACTTCTGAATATTTCCGACCTTCAGCTTTCGTATATCACAAATGTTGACGCAGGACACGGACTTATCAAGGTGGGCAGTTCTCTTGTTCCGTTTGCAAACAAGTTCCCGAAGAATACGAAGTTGTACCGCTTGATGACAACGAAGCCCGGTGAAGGCTTATAAGGAGGTGTTTTCTATGGCTAAAATTCAATTCAGAAACAAAGCACACAGAGATTTCGTCTTTGAAAATCTCGAAAAGTGCAGACACAATGACTGCTATCATCAGGCGTTTTTCTATGTGATGGGCATTTCAGAAGAAACCAGAATGAATATCGGAAAAATGTTTGATTTTAAGAACGATTGCATTGTGCCGGAGGGGATGTATGGTGGCTGGCAGACCAGTGGAACAGTCAAGGTCTGCCACCTTGCCTTTAATCTTTGGAACGGTTTTACGGAGGATGGAAAAGAAAACCTTTTCACACCGGATGAATTATTCTGTTGCGGATATGCTCCCTACTTTATGGAGGGTATCAAACTCAGGTATCCCGAATATTGTAGAGATTTGACTCCGTCCAAACGAAAAGATATGGAAAGGTAAAGGTATAAAACGATGAATAAGAAATTAAGAATTGCGGTTATATCGCTATTAAGCGTTGTACTTGCTGTGAGTGTTGGCTTCTTGGTCAAAGACTACTGCGACTCAAAAAAACAGGCAGAACTCTATGATAACCTGATTGAAACCGTTGAGGATACAGACGATACGAAGGATACGATGTCATATTCCGGAGAAAAGAACTTTCTGCCAGACTATCAGGAACCGTATATGCAGAACAACGATATGGTCGGTTGGATAAAAGTTGAGGATACAAAAATCAACTATCCGGTTATGCAGTCAAAAGACAATCCGAATTTCTATCTAAGACACGGATTTGATAAAGGCTACACAGTTTATGGTTGCCCGTATGTGCAGGAAAACTGCGATGTGGATGCTCCGTCAGACAACCTTGTTATCTACGGTCATCATATGAACGATAAGTCGATGTTCGCCGGATTGATGAAGTACGCCGATAAATCCTTTTGGAAAAAGCACAAAACCATTCAGTTTGATTCGCTGACCGAGAAAGGCAAATACGAAGTAGTGGCTGCTTTCAAGACAGAAGTATATACAGACAGTCCAAATAGCTTCAGATACTATGATTTTGTCAATGCAGATACGGCAGATGATTTCAATGCGTATATTGCCAAGTGCAAGGAACTTGCTATATATGATACAGGAGTCAATGCAGAATATGGAGATAAATTGATTACGCTTTCTACCTGTGAGTATTCCCGTAACAACGGAAGAATGGTTGTCGTGGCAAAGAAAGTGGCTGAGTAAGGAGGGATAAGCCTTGTATGATTAGTTTAATAAATTTAGCGGTGTTGTTCACAGCGAAAGTTGCGGACAATGCCCTAAGTACCACAAAAACAATATTAGTACAAAGAAGTCGGTGGATACTTGCAGGCATTGCGGTTATCATATCCGACTTCATTTATTTTTGGATAACGAAAAGAGTTGTTTCTGCGAATAACGAGATTGCAATGCTTGTTGTTGCCGTTGCAGGTGGTGTGGGTTGTTCTCTCGCCTGCTTTATCAATGAGAAAATGTCAAAGGACAGAACATATGTGAATGTGATTATGTCCGATGACCTTGAAGAAATGAAGCATTTACGAGATTTCCTAGCACAGCACCACATCACAAATGTTGCAAGCGACAGCTACACTCTTGACTGGAACGCAAAGACAATCTCTATTACTGCTTATCCTGAAACAAAAGCAGAAAGCCGATTGATTAACGAGTATATTGCCGACAGTTCGACAAAATTCAAGAGAGTTATTCAACCGGCTTAGGAAGGAGGTTTGATGTGGCTGATATTAAAACAAGAGAAACAGTCAAAGGCACGATAAAGACCTTGGATAAAGCTGCCATTGCCGGTCAGAAAATGAAACAGGCATATATCGCCACAAAGGACAAAGCAGAACATTCGGTAAATACAAATGAGAATACTGCGGAGGAATATGCTGCCGATAAGACGGAAGCCGGAATTGATGAAATCGCACATAAAGGTGCGTATGCTTTTGATAAAGCCGGACGAAAAGGCGTTCAGGAAACAAAGCAGAATATTCAATCTGCCAAAGAGGGCATACAGCGTTTCAAACAGCAGAGAGCAGAAAAGGCAATGAACGCTCAGAAAACGCAAGGTAGACCTACAACGGTTGGTAGTTCTTCAGCACAGACGCAAACAACATCGGCAATCAGGACACTTGAAAAGCCGGAGAAAATGGTTAAACAATCTGCGGCTTCCGCAGGAAAGAAGAATATTAAACTTGCAGGTAAGGAAGCGGCAAAAACAACGCAGAGGTCTGTTAAGACTGCCGAGCATACCGCAAGGGCAAGCATTAAGACCAGTCAGCAGACGGCAAAAGCCGCACAGAAAACCGCTCAGGCGACGGTTAAGGCTTCACAGAAAGCAGCTCAGGCGGCAAAGAAAGCGGCAAAAGCTACAGCAGATACCGTCAAAGCCACAGCGAAAGCTACCGTTGCTACAGTCAAAGCGATTATTGCAGGGACAAAAGCACTTGTAGCAGCAATCGCCGCAGGCGGTTGGATAGCGGTGTTGATTATTATGATTGTCGTATTATTTGGTGCTGCCGTAGCAATGTTTGGAGGAGGAAGTGACAGTAATTCCTATACTCCGGTAAGTGCAGAGGTAGAAGCCTATGAACCCATCATACAGAAATATGCCAAGGAGTACGGCATTCCTGAGTATGTAGAACTTATCAAGGCGGTTATGATGCAGGAAAGTGGGGGCAGAGGACTTGACCCTATGCAGGCAGCAGAAGGAAGTTTCAATACGAAGTATCCGCACGAACCTAATGGAATTAAAGACCCTGAATATTCTATCCAGTGTGGTGTTCAGGAATTGAAAGCGGCTCTTACCTCGGCAGAGGTGGAAAGTCCGATAGATATGGAGCATATCAAACTTGCCCTACAAGGCTACAACTTCGGTAATGGGTATATATCTTGGGCAAAAGCAAAGTATGGCGGTTATTCCTATGCCAATGCAGTGGAGTTTTCCACTCAGCAGGCACAAAGGCTTGGTTGGGACAGTTATGGAGATACCCAATACCCGGCTCACGTTCTGAGGTACTATCCGTATGGGCGAGCCTTTACTGCCGGAGGTAATCAGGCGATTGTTGAGGTTGCCTTGACGCAGGTAGGCAATCAGGGCGGACAACCTTACTGGAGTTGGTACGGTTTTGACAGTCGTGTGGAATGGTGTGCCTGCTTTGTATCTTGGTGTGCTGACCAATGCGGGTATATTGAAAGCGGACTTGTTCCGAAATTTGCAGGTTGTGTGGACGGTGCAAATTGGTTTAAGTCAAATGGAAAATGGCAAAACCGCACTTATGAACCAAAGGCAGGAGATATTATCTTCTTTGATTGGGAAGGCGACGGTACAACAGACCACGTTGGTATCGTAGAGAAATGCGAGAATGGCACAGTTTATACCGTAGAGGGTAACTCAGGCGATGCCTGCAAGCAAAGACAGTACGCAGTCGGAAGCAGCAATATCTATGGATACGGTATCCCGGCATATTAAAAATTTCAGACGATGTCTGGAAAATCGAAAAGATGGCTGCTCAGTTGAGTAGCCATCGGGTACATTATGAGAAATCGGTTGTTTCTCTGTTATTCAAGAAAATATGATGTGTGTGATAAGTAAAACTGAAAAGCATATCGGCATTTTCTTTACTGCCGTCTAAAAAGGAAATATCATCGGCAAGGATAAAAAGAATTGCTAATAACTTCTTGATATATCCAGTGTAGCAGGCATAATCTACATAGATGTTGGCGATATATCCCTCGGCAAATTCTATCAGGTCAGCGTCAATTTCAAAGCTGTTGGATAACTCGTAAACTGTCTTGATAAATTTATCTTTGTCAGCAACTCGCTCTTTACTTGGAACACTTCTGCGGTTCTTCTGTATAAATTTCAAAAAATCATCAGCTTCCGTAAAGTCAGGAGTGATTGCGTTGCCAGTTCCCAAATCTGTTTTGTAATCCTCAAATTTCTCTTTTTCAAACCGATTACTGAATATTATCTTTTGTTCGTACATTCTTTTTTACCCCTAAGTTTATTCTATGGAGATTGTTTAACTTGGCTCTTGGGTTGTGATTTGTCTTTCGCCATTAACAATCGTGAATTACTTCTTTTATAGTATAACATAAAAATAGTTGGAAATCATTACTGATGGTTGGTTTAACTTCCTTTTGGTGCGTGTGATTTGGAATCTACTTAATCTATACTATCAGTTATGAAAACACACTAAGGGAGGTGATGTGATGAAGCTCGATACAATCGGCAAGAATATAAGAAAGTTCCGACTTGCGAGGAAATTACGCCAAGAAGATTTGGCTGAGAAAACAGATTTGACAACAAATTATATTGGTATGGTTGAGCGTGGAGAGAAAATTCCGTCACTCGAAACTTTCATAAAGATACTAAATGCTTTAGGTGTATCATCGGATATGGTTCTTACAGATGTCCTGGAAACGGGATATACAGTCAAGAACTCTATGCTGAATGAGAAGCTTGAAAAGCTTGCTCCTGAAGATAGAAACAGAATTTATGAAGTCATAGATACACTTGTAAAGCAATCAAAGCAAATACTTCCATAAAACACAGAAGTTCGTCCTAATCGACGAGCTTTCTTTTTTTCAGTATAAAAAATTTCTGCTATCGACAAATTTTTCGGGACTTCGACAGAGAGAATATGCTATAACAACAACTGTCAGTGATAGACACATACTAATAGATATAGGAGGAAGTAGAAGTGAACGACATTTTCAGAAAAATAGCAAAAGAAAATGGAACAACCGAAAAAGCAGTAAAAGAGGAAATGCAGTTTGCCATTCGGGAAGCAATGAAAAGTGCTGAACCGGAAGCAATCGCTTTTTGGAAAGCAGTTGCACCGGATGGAAAAGAGCCGCCGATAGAAAAGGTCATAGCAATGATTTCATTGAATGTTAATAATAGAATGTATAATTGAGGTGCTTCGGCATCTCTTTTTTATTATTCTTTAAAAGAGTTGTATTAGGTGTTTGTAAAAAGTGACACCTTAGTGCCTGAAAGGTTACATTTCTGTTCGAAATCTTGAAATGCCTGAAAATTTAATATATAATGTTAAATGACTAACTGTAACGAAGAAGAATTATAAGATGAAGAGGTGTTACTGATGAAGATATGCTATAACAAACTTCAAAAACTTATGATTGATAATCAGATGAAAAGACAGGATTTAATGCGTGCAGCCGAAATCACATCATACGCTGCAACGAAGATAAATAAGAATGAGCCAGTATCTCTTGAAGTACTGATGAGGATATGTCAGGTGTTTCACTGTGACATCGGAGATATATGCGAAGTTATTTTAGACGAAGATTAAAACACGGAGGTAATTATAGATGGCAAGGGCTGCTAAACCAAAAAAAGAAATATCAATGGAAGAAGCACTTTGGAAAAGTGCTGATAAACTGAGAGGTTCTGTTGAGCCTGCGGAGTATAAGCACGTTGTTCTGAGTTTATTCTTCCTTAAATTTGCTAGTGACAAGTTTGAGGAATGCCGTAATAAGATTATTGCTACACACGGCGAAAAGTATGCGGATATGAAACCGTTTTATACTCAGGAAAATGTATTCTATCTTCCTGAAGAAAGCCGTTGGAAGTACATTATTGAAAACGCAAAGCAGGACGATATTGCCCTGAAGATAGATACAGCACTTTATACGATTGAAAAAAACAACCCATCATTGAAAGGTGCTTTGCCGGATAACTATTACTCCCGCTTACATATTGATACGGCAAAGTTGGCTTCTTTGCTTGATGAAATCAATCGTATCAACACCGATGATAAAGAGAACGACATTATAGGTCGTATATATGAGTATTTCCTTAGTAAGTTCGCTCTTGCAGAAGGAAAAGGTAAAGGAGAGTTCTACACACCAAAGTGTATTGTAAACCTGATTGCCGAAATGCTTGAGCCTTACGATGGAATACTTTATGACCCTTGTTGCGGTTCGGGCGGCATGTTTGTGCAGTCCATCAAGTTCGTAGAAGCACATAGCGGTAATAAAAAGAAAGTGTCTATTTACGGTCAGGAATACACAAATACCACTTTCAAACTGGCAAAAATGAACTTAGCTATCCGTGGTATTTCTGCAAATCTTGGAGAGATGGCAGCCAATACATTTACCAACGACCAACACAAAGACCTTAAAGCAGATTTCATTATGGCAAACCCACCTTTCAATCAGAAGCAGTGGAGAGCCGAGAACGAGCTTGTAGACGACCCTCGTTGGAATGGATATGAAGTTCCACCAACAAGCAACGCAAACTATGGTTGGATACTGAATATTGTTTCTAAACTTTCACAAAACGGTGTGGCAGGTTTCCTGCTTGCCAATGGTGCATTATCTGATGATGGTACAGAGCTGAAAATCAGGCAGCAGCTTATAGAAAATCACTTGGTAGAAGCGATTATTATTCTTCCGAGAAACCTTTTCTACACCACTGACATCAGCGTTACCCTTTGGATACTCAATAAGAATAAAAAGGCTCGTGTTGTTGAACAGAACGGAAAGCTCAAACGCTATCGTGACCGAGAAGATGAAATACTTTTTATGGATTTACGACAGATGGGTAGTCCTTATGAGAAGAAGTACATTGAATTGACAGAGGAGGATAGAGCCAAAGTTACAAGTGTATATCATAACTGGCAGCAGGAAGGCTATGAGGAAACTTATGAGAATGTACCGGAGTTTTGTTATTCTGCTTCTTTTGAAGAAGTAAAAGAAAAAGGATTTACTCTTGTACCGAGCAGATATATTGAGTTTGTCAACCGTGATGAGAACATCGACTTTGATACCAAAATGAAATCATTGCAGGGAGAACTCAAAGAACTTCTTGCTCAAGAGGAAAAATCTAAATCAGATTTGCTTTCTGTATTTAAGGAGTTGGGATATGAAATCGAATTATGATATTTTAGGAAACCATATCCGACTGATTGATACTCGGAACAGAGAAAGCATAACAGACAGAGTTTTGGGAATTAACATAGACAAGTTCTTTATGCCGTCGGTTGCAAATGTCATTGGTACGGATTTGAGTAAATATAAACTGATAACAAAAGGAAAGTTTGCGTGTAATCCAATGCACGTTGGTCGTGATGAACGACTTCCGGTTGCATTGTATGATGAAGAAGAACCTGCTATTGTTTCTCCGGCGTATTTTATGTTTGAGGTAGTAGATAACAGCATTTTGAATGAAGATTATCTGATGATGTGGTTTCGCAGACCGGAATTTGACCGTATTTGTTGGTTACATACTGACGGAAGTGTTCGTGGTGGAATTACTTGGGACGATATTTGCAGACTGGAATTGCCTATCCCACCTATTGAAAAACAGCTTGAAATAGTGAACTGTTATAAGGCAATTACGGAGAGAATTGCTTTAAAGCAGAAGATAAATGATAATTTAGAAGCCACTTTGGGAACTCTGTATAAGGAATACTTTTCTTTTGATAAAGGTTCTGAACTACCATCCGGCTGGCAGATAGCTCCTTTTTCCAAAATAGCTACCGTGGTAATGGGGCAGTCACCTGAAGGAGATGACTGTAACAACGATGGAATAGGAGAACCATTATTAAATGGACCAACCGAGTTTGGTTTTTATTCGCCTACCCCTGCTCAATGGACAACAAACGGGAAAAAATACTGTGACAATGGAGATATTTTATTCTGCGTTCGTGGTTCAACAACCGGAAGAATGAATTGGGCAAACCAACGCTATGTAATTGGCAGAGGATTAGCCGCAATTCGTCATATATCCGATACTAATTTGAACTGGTTCATTAAGGCAATCATTGATAATAGCTTGCAGGAAATCCTTTCTGCTGCTACTGGCTCTACATTCCCTAACGTCGGAAAAGACTTACTTAATAACTTTCAGATTGTCGTTCCTGATACATCGACTTTAGAGAAGTTTGGAGAGAAGGGATACACTATTTCCCAACTAATTTCTCAAAACGCAAAGGAGATTGACCATCTTTTAGTATTACAGAGAATGCTTTTATCACAATTAGCAATCTAAGCCGTTAAATTATCATTTACAATAGAACTCCCATCAGTGGCGGGAGTTAAAACAAGGGACTGCCACTGGTAGTCGTTCTCTTAAAAAACAAAAGGAGAATTGACTATGAAACAGAACCTAATTACAGATGTTATTCAAGGAATGTTACCTTACTTGAATAATGCACAGACAGAAAGATTGCAAGAGGTGTTGCAACATACACTTTTTGATTATGAGGTAACAAAGACAGAAAAAGAGAAGAAACTTTCAGAACAGAACTTAGTAGATCTGTTCCTATCGGCAAAGCGTATTGAGGGCTGTTCTGAGAAAACCTTGAAATACTATAATGCAACGATACAGGCAATGCTTGATGGCATTGGAAAGAGTATCAAATATATTGTGACCGACGATATTCGTTGCTATTTGACCGAGTATCAGGCTAAGAAAAAATCCAGTAAAGTTACGATAGATAATATAAGACGAATACTTTCCAGTTTTTTCTCTTGGCTTGAGGACGAGGATTATATTTTGAAAAGTCCGGTCAGGCGAATACATAAGGTTAAGACCGGAACGAATATCAAAGAAACTTACTCAGATGAAGCTCTTGAGTTGATGAGAGATAGCTGCACAGAACTTCGGGACTTGGCAATGATTGATATGCTTGCTTCAACGGGTATGCGTGTCGGAGAAATGGTGTTACTCAATCGTGAGGACATAGATTTTAACGAAAGAGAATGTGTTGTTTTCGGCAAAGGCGATAAGGAGCGAATAGTATATTTTGATGCAAGAACAAAGATACATTTGCAGAATTACTTGAATAGTCGCAAGGACGATAATCCGGCACTTTTTGTATCATTGCAATCTCCGTATAATCGAATGAATATCGGAGGTATTGAAGTAAGATTACGGCAGCTTGGAAAACGATTGGGACTAAATAAGGTACACCCTCATAAATTCAGGCGAACACTTGCAACAATGGCAATAGACAAAGGGATGCCGATAGAACAGCTTCAGCAGCTCTTGGGGCATAGAAGAATAGATACGACATTGCAATATGCAATGGTTAAGCAGAGCAATGTGAAAATTGCTCATAGAAAATATATAGGATGAGGTGAGCGAATATGCAATACAGTTTTTCGGAACTGATTGAAGAAGTCAACGAAAAAAACACGAGTCTCAAATATGGAATAGAGGATATAGTCGGCGTAACAATAGAGAAAGGGATAATTCCTACAATAGCTAATTTATCCCAAACTGCACTTGATAAATTTTATATTGTAAAGCCAGGGACCTTCATATATAATCCCCGTACACACGGTGTTCGCATAGGTATGGGATATAACGATACCGAGTGTACCTATATTACTTCGTGGAATAATGTGGCTTTCAAAGTCAAAGAAGAAGCAAAACAAATTGTTAATCCAATGTATTTGTGGATGTATTTTCTTCGTAGTGAATGGGATAGAGAAACTAATTATTATGCAATGGGAAGTTCGACTATTGTTTTTTTGTGGTCTACATTTCAAAAACTAAAAATCGAGTTACCAAGTATAGAAAAACAAAATATCATCGTTAGACAATATGAAGTCCTACAAAACAGAATTCAACTTAAAAAGCAGATAAATGATAATTTAGCGGCTTAATTCTGCAAGCAAAATAGCTTGAAGCTCATACAGATGTGAAATTTCATCCGTATTCAGTTCAATTTGAGTTCTCACTACCATACTTTGTTTCGTGTATTCATTCAAAAGGCGGCTATCAGGTATCTTAATTTGAAGATTTGATAAAGCCACAATGGTTAAAGCAGTTTGAGTTGAGCCAATACAAATACCATCAAGCATTTGCTTGAAAATCTTTGTTTGCATAAAGTCGTAAACATAGTAGTTTAGATTTCCCTTGAAATCTTTTAGCCAAATGATATTTCCATCTTTGAAATAGAATTCCTCATCTCGAACAAGGTAACTGTTACCGATTGTTCCGACAGCGGTAATAAGAATATCGCCTTTCATCGGGATACCATATTTCTCCTTCAAAGAAGTAAAATGTTCTTTTTCAATATATAAAGGTTCTATAATTGGCTGTCCTGCTTGTTTCAAGGTTATTTCCTTACCTCTATAAAAAGGAACGCCCATATCAGAATAATCATCGGCAAATACACGCTTGCTTGAAGCTAAAGAACAAACGGTATCTAATGAAACACTATCGTCATCATTTAGCTGCCCATACAACTCAGAGAATAAAGCGTCTAAGGTTGCCGCTAAATTATCATTTACTGCAAGGAGTGTGAAAAATGGATAAAGAAAAGTTAATCAAACTTGCAGAGGATTTATATCAAAGTGCATTTGACGCTAATGCGTATTATGCAATTATGATGCAGTATAGAGAAATGAGCAAGAAATATAACAATGAAATGAATCTTTCGCCTGCTTTTTATCAAGTAGTGTATGGGGCGTTGCAAAAGGCTTGTTTTATGGAAATTGCAAAATTGTATGATAAAACAAAGGACGTTGTTTCAGTTGGTTTGCTCTTAAAGTATTGCAGAGATAATTTGGACTTATTTCCTGAATACAGAGATATAGTAACAATTAAGGAAGATGGCAGAGAATATTCTTTCCAAGTGCCATATCAGCATCATTTGAAACCAACAGAAGAATGTTTCTATGAAAATGAAGTGAAAAGCCAAAGAGAAATTTTAAAATTATTTGATACACCTGATTTTGAAAAAGTACCAATACAAGTTAATCTGACTTTTTCAGAACTTTTAGGATTGTATCAAAAGCGTTTTTGCTCTCTAAGCAAAAAACAAGAGAATATTCGTGTTCAAAGAAACAAAATATATGCTCATAATGACGAGAAACATATTTTAGCAGAAGAAAACGTATGGGATAAAAATCCGGTTACATATCCTGATATTCAGGAGTTGATAGATTTTGCTCTTGATTGCACGAGGCTAATACTTGGGGCATTGACTGGAGTAAGTCGTGCAGTAAGTTATGGAAACATAGATGATATTGAGGGAACGCTAATGCTTGCAAAATTGGGACTGAAATATCAGGATTATGAAATGGAACAGCGACATAGGCAAATATTGAAAGAGATATATGCTGATAAAAAGGAGTGAACGCAATGGCAAATTTTAATGAACACGCATTGGAAATGTCAATAATGGAGTTGTTCAAAGACGAGGGGTACACCTATGTCAGTGGCGACCAGATACACAGAGAAAGGACGGAGGTTCTGCTTACGGACGACCTGAAGCAATACCTCTATAATCGCTATGCGAAAGATGGTATCACACCGAGTGAGGTGGATAGTGTCATTCTAATGCTGCGTAATATTTCTGGTACAATTTATGAAGCAAACAAAGCTGTATTTAAGTTGCTCTGCGATGGATTTATTCTTAACCGTGAGGATAGAACGCAGAAAGACCTCTATATTGAACTTATTGATTTCGACACTCCCGAAAACAATATTTTCAAAGCGGTTAATCAGTTTGAAATTGAAGGCGTAAATAATCAGTTGCGTATTCCTGATGGCATTGTGTTCGTAAATGGTATTCCTGTTGTTGTTCTTGAATTTAAGAGTGCAGTACAAGAGAATACGACCATAATGGACGCATATAAGCAACTTACAATCCGTTACCGTAGAGATATTCCAGAGATTTTCAAATACAATGCGTTTGTTGTTATCAGTGATGGAGCAAATAATAAATATGGTTCTTTCTTCAGCCCATATGATTTCTTCTATGCGTGGAGAAAGATAAACTCAGACGATAAAGAACTGGACGGTATCAATTCTCTTGTAACAATGATAAAAGGACTTTTCCGAAAAGACCGTTTGCTTGAAGTTATTAAAGATTTTATTTATTTTCCGGATAACTCAGATAAGGATTTGAAGATAGTGTGTCGTTATCCACAGTTCTTTGCGGCAAATAAATTGTATGAGAATATCAAGGCTCATCTTCGCCCCGAAGGAGATGGTAAAGGTGGTACATACTTTGGAGCGACAGGCTGCGGCAAGAGTTATACAATGCTTTTTCTTACCCGTATGCTGATGAAAAGCAAATACTTTTCTTCTCCGACTATTCTTATTATTACGGACAGAACAGACCTTGACGACCAGCTTTCCAAACAGTTTGTAGGTTCAAAGAAATATATCGGGGATGAAACGGTTGTAAGTATTGAGTCCCGTGAGAAACTTCGTGAGGAGCTTCAAGGACGAGAGAGTGGCGGCGTTTATCTGACTACCATTCAGAAATTCACAGAGGATTTGCAGCTTCTTACAGACAGAACGAACGTTATTTGTATTTCTGATGAAGCACACAGAAGCCAAATCAATCTCGACCAAAAGGTTAAGATTACAGAGTCAGGTGTTCAGAAAACCTATGGCTTTGCCAAGTATTTGCACGACTCCTTACCAAATGCAACTTATGTTGGATTTACCGGAACTCCGGTTGATGGAACAATCGAAGTCTTTGGTGGTGTTGTAGACGCATATACAATGACGGAAGCTGTTAAGGACGGTATTACAGTTAATCTTGTTTACGATGGTCGTGCAGCTAAGGTTATGCTTAATCAGGACAAGGTAAGACAGATTGAAGAATATTATGCACAGTGTGAGCTTGAGGGAGCAAATGAACATCAAGTAGAAGAAAGTCAGAAAGCAGTTGCCAAAATGGAAGTTATTATTGGCGACCCTGATAGACTTCGTGCTGTTGCAGAGGACTTTATCAAGCATTATGAAACCCGTGTGGCAGAAGGTGCAACCGTAGCAGGCAAAGCAATGTTTGTATGTTCCAACCGAAATATAGCATACGATTTCTATAAGATAGTAAAGGAACTCAGACCGAAATGGACAGAAAAGAAGATTTGTGATGATGGTGTTGTTCTGAGTGAGAAAGATAAAAAAGAGTTGAAGCCAATGGAAAAAATCAAGTTGGTTATGACTCGTAATAAAGATGATGAAAAAGACCTATTTGATATGCTTGGCACAAAAGAGGATAGGAAAGAATTTGACCGTCAGTTCAAAAATCCGAAATCAAACTTTAAGATTGCCATTGTTGTAGATATGTGGCTGACTGGTTTTGATGTGCCGGAGCTTGATACGATTTACATTGATAAGCCTATTCAGCAGCATACCCTTATTCAGACGATTTCTCGTGTAAATCGTGTATGCGAGGGCAAAGATAAAGGTTTAATTGTTGACTACATAGGTATTAAGAAAAATATGAACACTGCCCTCAAGAAATATACGAATTTTGAGAGCGAAGAATTTGAAGGTGTGGAGCAGTCTATCACGATTGTAAAAGACCAGTTAGAAGTTCTTGGTCAGATGTTCCACAACTTTAACAGTAGTGATTTCTTCAACGGTTCTCCTACTGAACAGCTTGCCTGCCTGAATCGTGCAGTTGAGTATGTGCAGTTGTCTGAAGAACTGGAAAGAAGATTTATGGCAGCAGTCAAGAGAATGAAGCAGGCATTTAATCTTTGTAGTTCAAGTGAGAAATTCTCTGATGAAGATAAGGATTATATCCATTTTTATTGTGCTGTCCGTTCTATCCTTTTCAAGTTGACAAAAGGCGATGCACCGGATATTGAGCAGATGAACGCTCGTGTCCGCAAAATGCTTGAGGGTGCAATTCAGTCTGATGGCATTGAGGAATTATTTGAAACCGGAAAGCATATATCAGTTGATATTTTCAGCGATGAGTATATGGATAAAATAAATGCTATTCAGTTGCCGAATACGAAAATCAAGATACTTCAAAGACTTCTTTCTCAGGCGATTGACGAGTTTAAGAAAGTCAATAAGATTATGGGTGTGGAATTTGCAGACAGACTCAAGAAAGTTGTTGATGAGTATAATAACCGACGTCGTGATGAAGCGTATGCCAACGAAGTCCTTGATGATGTTGCGGAGCAGCTTGCACAGTTGTTGTCTGAGCTGAAAACAGAAAAAAACTCCTTCAAGAATATGGGAATAAATTATGAAGAAAAAGCTTTCTATGATATTTTGAAAGCAGTTTCCAAAAAGTTTGAGTTTGAATATCCGGACGATAAAATGATTGAACTATCCAAGCGGATAAAGCTGATTGTTGATGATAAGTCACGCTATACCGATTGGTCAGCCCGTGATGATATTAAGGCAAACTTGCAAGTGGATTTGATATTGCTGCTTGATGAGTTCGACTATCCACCAGTAACCATTGATGATGTTTACAAGGAAGTTCTTGAGCAAGCAGAGAATTTCAAGAAATACGCAAATTAGGAGACAAGGATATGGAATTAGGTTGGATAGACTTTTCAAAAACAGAACGAAGCAAAATACTTAGCGTTTTAGATTTGCTTTCAGAAAGCGGTACTTTGGATGAGCTTGGTATTGCACCTGTTAGAGATGGCTTTTCCAACCTTTTCTTTCCGGGTACAACTACCATCCAAACGAGAGCCAAATACTTCTTTATTGTTCCGTATGCTTTGAAGCAGTTAGAACGAAGCTCAGAAACAAATCCGAACCGAGTTTTCAAAGCATTGGACGCTATTGAAAAGACCTGCGGACAGACATTCCTTGAACAGAACAGTAATGAAAACGGTATTATCGGAAAGCGTTCATTACAGTCCGGTGGATGGGTTAAGAGAACTCCTGCGGATATTTATTGGGCAGGTCTGAAACGGTATGGTATTTTTACCGGAGGTAGCTTATCACTTTCGGAGTACATAAGGATTTCCTGTGCTATGAAAGACAAAAAGACTACTCTCAAAAAGCTCGGAAACAGAAATGATAATGCAGAAGAAAATGAGTGCGATGATAAAAACGCTGGCGACTTATTCAAAATGCAGTTTTGGAAAATGCCCTTGTATTCCGATAAGTGGATGGAGAATCTGTCTATCAACCTCACAAAAGCTGAAGCGGAGTTCTTGCAAGAACAGATTATAGAAAATTGCAAGGGCAGTTTGCTTGCTTGTGTTCTTGAAATGGGTATAACTGAATTTCTTGATTGTGAATCATTCAGAGATTTAGGGGCGATTATAGATAAATTCCCTGAAGCTGTGCAGCAGGATTATTGGCTTGCCCTTGCCTTTTCGGACTTCATTTATGTAATTCGTACCGTTTATAACATTATCATTTCGTATGGACAGAATGAAGCAGCCAATGATGAATTGGAAAGGTTAAAGCCTGAACTTAAAGAGCTTGCGGATATAGATGTTGATTTCATTCTGAATAAGCTCGAAGTGTTTACGAATCCGCTTCTCAAAAAGTTCTTGAAGCAGTCGCAGGATTTGATGATTGCTGGAGATGTTGAAGGACTCAAAAAGTGTATTACCAATCGAGAGGTACAACTTAAGGGTACAAACAGAGCCAAGACCACACATCCGGGAGAATTTGATGTTAATGAGTGGATTGGCGGTGGAGAGCTTGATTATCGTTTCTTCAATGCAAGAACAATAGTCAGAGATATTTTTGAAAGCGAGGGTAAGACTGATGTTAAATCCAAATAATGACAGATTAGATTACGGTCAGGTTCTTGCACCTCCGGACAAATATAGACTTGATTTTGCGATAGGAACAACATACTCGCTTGATTTGGACGCTCTTGTCGGTGCTTGCATTGCTCTCGGCTTATCGGAGGAAACTGACAGCGATTTGATGAAAAATCCGATTTGCCTTTTGGAAGCATTAAGAGCGACCGGAGATAAAGTCGCCCTGTTTTGTGAGGGTGGACAGATTCACACTCCGAATAGTGTTACTCCGCTATATATCTTACTTGAAAAAATGGTATTTCAGGTAAATACAGCAAAACGTAGAGGGATTGCAAAGTTCCCTTCGTTTCATCCGAAATTTTGGCTGCTTAGATATGTCGATAAGCAGAACAATCCTTTGTATAGAGTGGTTGTACTGAGCAGAAATCTGACATTCGACAGAAGCTGGGATATAACTTTTTGTATGGATGGTAAAGTAAACAGCAGAAAGACTTTGAAAACAGTTCCAATCGGAGATTTCTTGTCGTATCTTGTCGGTCAGTTGCCTGCCGATGAAAATGCAAAAGCAAAACAGAAAAAGATAAGAGCAATTCAGCGTGAACTGCCATTTGTTCATTTTGAATTGAACTCAAGAGAATTTGACGATTTTGAATTTCTTCCTGTTGGAATTAAGAACAGTAACGGCGGATTCCACTCAACAGAGGATGAGCCGTTTAATCCGCTGTTTAATGATTCCTGTCACGAGGTTTTGGTTATGTCGCCGTTCCTCAGCAACTCTGTAATCCGTGAATTTAAGGAAAGAAATACATATATCAACCACACGGATTATATGTTGTTCACAAGAGCAATGTCGCTTGGTAAATTAAATGCTGAGGATTGCAGAAACTTTAGGATTTTTACAATGAAGGACGCTGTTGTAGATGGAGAGTCTGCAATTTCGGAAGATGAGCCACAGGTACAGAAGCAGGATATACACGCCAAAGTTTATATGGTGCGTAAAAATTCAGACTCCTATTTATATTTGGGTTCGCTTAATGCGTCACATAATGCAATGTTCGGTAATATCGAATTTATGATGTTACTGAAAAGCAAGAACCGTTATCTTAATATGACAAAACTTTCCGAAGCATTATTTAATGGTTCGGAGGATAACCCTTTCAATCCTTTTCAAGAGGTATTTCTTACTAATGAGATTGCCGTGGATGAGGAAGAAGAAAAGCAGAATATGCTTGATGGATTTATAAAAGAGATAAACCGATTAAAGCCAACTGCAAGAGTAATACCGAATGGTAAATACTTTGACTTATCGGTTTGCTTTTCCGAAGTGCTTGAAACGGAATATAAAGTCGGTATTTCTCCTCTGCTTTCTAATAAAACGGAAGCCGTATCGGAGAATATATTGTTCAAGTCCTTGGCATTAACGCAGCTTTCAGAGTTTTATAAGATTTCTGTAAGCGATGGTAAAAGGACTGTTGAGCGAATTATTATCATTCCGACAGGCGGATTGCCGGAAGATAGAGAAAAAGCAGTCGTATCAAGTGTTGTTAAGGACAAAGAATGCTTTTACAGATATATTGCGTTTCTCCTTGGCGACAGCTATGCCTTGGGAGCTTTGGAAGCTGCTTCATCCGCAGAGAGTTCCATAGTGAATCATTCAAATTCGTCTGCTCGTCTGCCGGCTCTGTATGAGAAAATGCTTCAGACAGCAGCGACAGCTCCGGAAAGGTTTAAGGAAATAGATTATTTAGTAAAGGCAATATCTTCGGATGGAGTTATTCCGGAGAATTTTGAAGAACTCTATAATACATTCAAAAAGGCGGTGAAACTGGATGGCTGATGTTAATGTTGCAGGTCAGTTAGATGAAATTGAAAAACGAATTATGGCTGGACTGAAAGATTTTCAAAGAGCCACCGTTAATCGTATTGATGAATTATATCGTGCAGGGCAAATGCGTGTTTTAGTATCGGACGAAGTGGGTCTTGGAAAGACCCTGATCGCCCGTGGGACGATAGCAAAACTTGCAAAATTACAGAAAGAGTCCGGAGATAAGCTCGTAAAAGTGGTTTATGTATGTTCTAATGCTTCGATAGCAGAACAGAACCTAAATAAACTCCGAATTACAAGTGAGTTGAAAACAGAAAGCACAAGCTCCTCTCGTTTGTCAATGCAGCATTTGAATATATTTAGGCAGGAGAATGACACAGCGCTGCTCAATCGCTACATACAGCTTATTCCTCTTACTCCTGATACATCTTTCAGAATGACTTCTGGTGCAGGTACAGTATCGGAAAGAGCGTTGATGTACGCAATTTTAAGAAGAATGCCGGAACTGTCAATGTATCGAAAGGCATTGGAAGTTGCTATGGCGGATAAAGCAGTTGGTCAGTGGGATGGTTGGGCGAGAGATTGGTATGAAACGCAAGTAAAAGAATGTGATAAAACATCCGGCGGAAAGTATCTTGCGTATATGCTGGATAAGTTATCAGTAGAATTAAATATGCGGGCAGATGAAGATAATACCGTTCTTGATATGATAATCTCTATGTGCAAGCAGATTAGGAGCAATGGGTATAAACAGCAGAATAACAATGCTGTCATTGGTAAGCTGAGAGTGATTTTTGCAAAAATCAGCTTAGATAAACTTGAACCTGACCTTGTAATAATGGACGAATTTCAGAGGTTCAAATATCTGATAAACTCGGACTCGGACACAGAAACCGGAATGCTTGCAAATAAGTTCTTCAATTCCAGTAAGGTTAGAATGCTTCTGCTTTCAGCAACACCATATAAGATGTATTCAACTCTTGAGGAAATAGACGAAACACAGGTTGATGAACATTACTCTGAGTTCTTTGATGTAATGAATTTCCTTAACATATCGGAAAGCGAGAAGCGTAAGTTTAAGACGGTGTGGAGCGATTATTCCGTTAAACTGAAAGAATTATCCGATGGGGATACAACCGTTCTTTCTGCGAAAAATGCTGCGGAGGACGCAATGTATCAGCACATTTGCAGAACCGAGCGTATTTCGGCGTCAGAAAATGCGGATATAATTGACGACCAAGATGTTGCAGCTCCCCTTAGTGTTATGGAGCAGGATATTAAGTCCTATGTTCAGGCACAAAAGCTGCTTGAAGATATAGGTGCTTCTTTCAATGTTCCGGTTGATTATGTGAAATCCACTCCGTATCTGATGTCATTTATGCGTGACTATCAGTTGAAGCGATATATTGAAAAATACTTTGCTGACCATCCTGATGAAGTAGGCAAAGTTAATAAGGATACATTTTGGCTCAAGAGAAGAACGCTTGACCGATATGACAAAGTGCCGAATAACAACGCCCGACTCGACAGAGTAATGGCACATACATTTAAAGATAATGCAGAGCTTTTGTTATGGGTTCCTCCGGCACGTCCGTATTATCAGCCACAGGGCGTGTTTAAGAATGTGTCCGATTTTTCAAAAACACTTGTATTCTCATCGTGGGAAATGGTTCCCCGAATGATTGCAGGTCTATTATCTTACGAAGCTGAAAGAAAGACGGTTGGAAAACTGGCAAAGGCAAACGAGGATAAAGAAGCGCATTATTTCTATACCGGAGAAAAGCGTTACCCCTCTGCTCGCTTGAATTTTTCTGTGAGCAATGGAACACCTAATGCAATGACCTTATTTTGCTTGATGTACCCGTCGCAGTTCCTTTCAAGATGTTACGACCCGATTGATTGTATCAATAGAGGACTTACGCTCAGGGAAATTGAAAAAGAAATTAAGGGTAAGATTGCTGATAAACTTGTAAAATACGAAACGACGACATCAGGTGTGCAGGATAAACGATGGTATTATATCGCTCCATTATTACTTGACGGAGCAGGATATGTTACCACTTGGCTGAACAGCGACAGTGAATTGACTTCTTACGACGATGAAGATGAAAAGACCAAGCGACAGAAAGGTTTTCTTACCCATTTACAGGCACTTAAAGAGCTTTACTATGAAACGGATTACGGAAGAAAGTGCAATCTTGGTAAAAAGCCGGACGACCTTTTGGATGTGCTGACGGATATGGCTATCGCTTCTCCGGCGATTGTTATTAACCGAACCTATCAGACCTACTGTAAAAAGGGCGAATCTTTTCCGAGTTTTCTACCAAGTCAGATAGCTAAAATATTCATCAATCGAATGAATACTGCGGAATCTACTGCTACAGTTGAATTGGCGTGTGGAAAGAAATCTGATGACGCTCATTGGCAGAACCTTCTTACCTACTGCAAGCAAGGAAATCTGCAAGCGATGTTTGATGAGTATGCTCATTTGATTACAAATGGATTTGACGCAGACAACAACTTAGTCGGCAATCTTCATCATTCTATTGCAACTTCGATGGATGTAAGAACTACGATTTATACAGTAGATACTTTTAACAGTTTTAAAGCAAGAGCCAATGGTGGAAAGGAAAAAGCCACGGCACTTCGCTCTCACTTTGCGGTTGCCTTTACAAAAGGCGATGGAAAAGAGAAAGACGCAGACCGAAAGAAAGTTATCAGAAATGCTTTTAACTCTCCATTCAGACCGTTTGTGTTGGCGTCCACATCTATCGGTCAAGAAGGGTTGGATTTCCACAACTACTGCCGACGAATTGTTCATTGGAACTTGCCGTCTAACCCGATTGATTTGGAGCAGCGTGAGGGCAGAATAAACCGCTTCGAGTGTTTGGCTATCCGACAGAACATAGCCAAGAGATATGGCACAGTATCGTTCAAAAAGAACATTTGGAAAGAAATGTTTGATGAAGCGGCAAAAGTCGAAAATGGTGGCGAGGGTTCAGACCTGATTCCTTTTTGGGGACTTACCGAAAAAGAAGATATGGTAAGGATTGAGCGAATAGTTCCGATGTACCCATTCAGCAGAGATGAACTGGCATACGAAAGACTTATCAAAATCCTTTCGCTTTACCGTCTTACTTTAGGGCAGGCTCGTCAGGAAGAATTGTTAGAGTACATTTTTAAGAATTGTGATGACTTGGATGAGATGAAGAATTACTTTATAAACCTGAGTCCGTATTATAAAAAGCACTAAGGAAGGAGGGCGAAGAATATGAATCTTATGAATTGTTCCGTTAAACATATCTCTTGGGGAATAGGAATGGTTACAGAGCAAAAAGACAACTACATTAAAATCATTTTTGGGGTTGGAGAAAAACAGTTCGTTTATCCGGATGCATTTGAGAAGTTTTTAAAATGCGAAGATACAAATATGCAAAGTCAAATCGAAGAAGAACTTGCTCTGAAAAAGCAGCAGGAAATCCAGAAACAACAGGAACGGCAGCAGAGAATTGAAGAAATCTCTCGTACAGTTCCGGTTGTGAATACTCGCAATGGAAAAAAGAAAAACTATCCGAAAGAAAACATCGCTTTCAAATGCAATTACTGCGATGGCGGAAAAGACCAAAATGGTATCGGATATTTATGTGCTTGCAGTGATGAGCTGATAGGATACAACATCGAGGTGGCTCAGCATAGTTGGTGCTGTAATGAGGAAGCTCCTTGCAGCCAATATTATGATGGTATCATTGACCGTGAAACCTTGGATGAGCAAAATGATGACGGTGGCTTTGTATGTTATGAAAGTCAAATGCTCAGGAACTGGGCAGCTTTTGCTGGATTTGTACTTACCGGAGAAAATAAGCAGAAACCGATGAAGTTGAGCAAAGTTCAGATTAACAGCTTGGCGATTTTAACATCGAGAGAGCCGTATGCTCCGGAAAAGGATAGGTTTGTTTTCGGTGTGTTCCTTGTGGATGAAGCCTATGAAGGCGATAATCGTGATGAAGGTTATGTTACTACCTCATCAAAATATAAGATAAGTCTTACGCAAAAAGAAGCAAAGAAAATCTTATTTTGGAACTACTATCATAATGAGAACTCTCCTGAAAAAGTAGCTTGGGGTCAGGGTTTACATAGATATATTACAGATATTCAGGCGGCGAGCGTTCTATATGATATTTGGAAAGTAAAAGCAGGAACAAAAGACGAAGAACTGGCAAAGGAATTTCTTGACCACTTCTGCAAAATCAATGCTATAAAGTTTGATGACCTGCCTGTGTTGGAGGGTGCATTAACGAGATAAATACGAATAGCAGGTAGCAAGGAACTATTTAGAATAATTGGGAAGGGTGGCTGTTATGACGACATTAGAAAAGCGTTTTGAACAAGATATGATTAGTATATATACGACTGCAAAAAAAGAATGCGGATATAATGCTAACCGTTTTCTACAAATGATTGGAGCTAAGGGCGGCTTGGCAACAGCAAAACAGTTGATAGGAAAACCCGGCGGGACGGATGGATTTACAACACTTTGGGAACACGGGCGTCTAGATTTATCGGTAGAGGCTTATGTGTTAAAGCCTGAATATGCTGAATTATTTACTGAAGATGAGAAAAAAATGTGTCGAGACCGTTTACTGCAATTTGGATATGAAATTAACTAAATTCATCTGCACAAGTTAAACAGAAGGGATGACGACATATGAAAAACATTGATAAATACAGAGGTTGTCTTATCGGTGGAGCAGCAGGCGACGCATTAGGCTATGCAGTTGAATTTCTTGATGACGCTGCTATCTTCAGCAAGTATGGTGAGAATGGTATTACCGAATACTCACTTGTAAATGGTGTGGCGGAAATATCTGATGATACACAAATGACTTTATTTACTGCTAATGCATTGCTTCTTGGAACAACAAGAGGTATGACCCGTGGAATTATGGGGAGCTATCCAAGCTATATTTCGCTGTGCTATAAGGAATGGCTTCGTACTCAGTATGAACAATTTCCGCTAAATGAGGAATATTCTTATACTTGGCTTATCAATGTTCCTGAATTATTTGCTCGGAGAGCGCCCGGTAATACCTGTATATCAGCTATCGAAAATGGTGCAAATGGAACACTTGAAGAACCGATAAACCGTAGTAAAGGTTGCGGAGGTATTATGCGTGTTGCACCAATCGGTTTATATTTTGAGGGCAAAAGATATTCTGTCTCTGAAATAGACAAGATAGGAGCAGAAACGGCAGCACTTACTCACGGACACGAGCTTGGATATATTCCGGCGGCAGCTTTAGTTCATATCCTACACATTTTATCTCATAATGAAGATGTGAAAATGCTCGACGCTGTTTTAGATATGAAAAAAGCAATTCGTAGAGAGTTTGTAAATGTAAAACATCTGTCTGAACAGATTGCATTGATTGATAAGGCGATTGACCTTGCAAATGAAGATGTAGATGATTTAGAAGCTATAAGAGAACTTGGTCAAGGATGGGTTGCAGAGGAAACACTTGCGATAGCTATTTATTGTGCGTTGAAGTATTCTAATGATTTTGATAAAGCACTCATTGCTTCGGTAAATCATAGCGGAGATAGTGATTCAACTGGAGCTGTAACAGGTAATATATTAGGAGCATATTTAGGTCTTTCAGGTATCCCTGAAAAATATTTGAAGAACCTTGAATTAAAGAATGTAATTCTTGAGTTGGCAGATGATTTATTCAACGATTGCAAGATTACAGAGTATGGCTCATATCACGATGAGATATGGGAACAGAAATATATTTACAAGACGTACAGACCCAAAAGGTAAAAAGGGAAAAAGAAAGGAGCGTAAAATGGCTAAGAACCGTACTTACATTGCAATAGATTTAAAGTCCTTTTACGCTTCTGTCGAGTGCAGGGAGCGTGGACTTGACCCGTTGACGACCAATCTTGTCGTTGCGGATAAGAGCCGAACTGAGAAAACAATTTGTCTTGCTGTTTCTCCCTCACTCAAAACTTACGGTGTTCCCGGCAGACCGAGATTGTTTGAGGTCGTGCAAAAAGTTAAAGAAGCAAATGCACGACGCAGACAGAAGGCTCCGCATTACAAGTTTGATGGAGCTTCCTATAATGACCTTGAGCTGAAAGCAAATCCGGCATTGGAGCTTGATTATATCGTTGCTCCTCCCCGAATGGCTTACTATATGGAATACAGCACGAGGATTTACAATGTCTATCTCAAATATGTTGCTCCGGAGGACATTCACGTTTATTCCATAGACGAGGTGTTTATGGATGTTACCGCTTATCTGAATACTTATCAGATGACGGCAAGAGAGCTGACAAGAAAGATTATCCAGGATGTGTTGGATACTACCGGAATAACTGCTACGGCGGGTATAGGAACAAACCTTTATCTGTGTAAGATAGCAATGGACATCGTAGCAAAGCACACCGATCCTGACCGGGATGGTGTGCGTATTGCCGAACTGAATGAGATGTCATATAGAAAATTGCTTTGGACACACCGACCGTTGACTGATTTTTGGCGAGTTGGAAAAGGATATGCAAAGAAGCTCGAAGCAAGCGGTCTTTATACAATGGGCGATGTTGCAAGGTGTTCCATCGGAAAGCCGAATGAATTTTACAATGAAGCACTGCTCTATAAGATGTTTGGAATCAATGCAGAGCTTCTTATCGACCACGCTTGGGGATGGGAGCCTTGCACAATAGAAGATATTAAAGCGTACAAGCCGTCTACTAACAGCTTGGGTTCAGGACAGGTCTTGCATTGCCCATATACCTTTGAAAAAGCAAAGTTAGTGGTACGAGAAATGACTGACCTGCTTGTACTTGATTTGGTTGATAAAGGTCTTGTGACCGACCAAATTGTTCTCACGATTGGTTATGATATTGAGAACTTGACAGACCCCGGCAGGAGTAGTCGATATAAGGGCGAGATTACTACCGACCATTACGGAAGAAAGATACCGAAACACGCTCACGGGACTGCTAATCTCGACAGGCAGACATCCTCTACTATGCTCATTATGAACGCTGTCACTGAGCTTTACGACCAGATTGTAGATAAGAACCTGCTTGTCAGACGAATTACCATCTCGGCAAATCATATTGTTGATGAAAGCTCAGTAACAAAGAAAGACAGCTTTGAGCAGCTTAATCTCTTTGTGGATTATGAGGAGCAACAGCAGAAACAGGCTGAGGAGGACGCAGCCTTAGAGCGTGAGAAGAATATGCAGAAAGCAATGCTCAGCATTAAAAAGAAGTTTGGAAAGAACGCCATACTGAAAGGTATGAACCTTGAAGAAGGTGCGACCGCCAAAGACCGTAACAGTCAGATTGGCGGACACAAGGCATAAATTTAAAAAAGAAGATGATGATATTATGAGAGAAAAGATAAAGATAGATAGGCAGTTAAAAGAAAATAACAGAGGAGTTTATGGCATATTTCTTATTCGCTGTGATGATTTAGATGAACAATGTGCATATATAGGAAAAAGTGAACAGTTATTTGAACGTGCAAAACAACACTTAAAAAGCATTGAAAATAGAACAAATATTTCGTCATTAAATAATGCAATGGACGATGATGACCTTAGAATTGAAATTCGACTTATTGAATCTGTGGAATACAAGTTTGATAATTATTATAAGGACGCACAGCGTCTTGCAAGTCGTGAAAACCATTGGATAGATGAATATCAAGAAAAGAATCAATGTTTAGAACAGGTTCCTGAAGGGAAACGTCCCTCTATTGAGAGTTGGGAAAGACAAAAGGAAAAATATAAAAATAGAAGTAATAAGTCATAGAAAAGGACGATTATGAACAGGCAAGAAATTTTTGAATGGGTAAAAGCTACTTACGGTACAGAGCCAGACTATCCGTGGAATGATTGGAATGCCGTGCTACGACATAAGGATAATAACAAATGGTACGGTGTGGTTATGGAAGTTGCAGAAAGTAAGTTGGGATTGACCGGAGATAAAATTGTTGATTTGCTGAATGTTAAATGTGACCCGATACTTATCGGTTCACTAAGGCAGCAGAAAGGATACTTCCCGGCTTATCATATGAATAAAGACAGTTGGATAAGTATTCTCTTGGACGGCTCTGTTCCGTCTGACGAGATAAAGAACCTGATTGAGATAAGTTATAACCTGACGAAGAAAAGAGTAAGTAAAATCTAAATATGAAAGAGTGGGTATATGAAATTTGGATGGATTAACGGGTTTGGTGGATTAGTTGTAATTATAATGCTTATACCGAACATCATTTATGCAGTTAAAAATCAAGGGAAAGAGAATAACTGTAAGTGTGTTGTAATAAACGCTATTGAGCAAATTGGTAGATATTCAAGTATGGCTTTGATGTGTGTTCCGCTTTTAGTTTGGGAGTTCGGATTTCAGAGCGTAGCTGATATGATATTGTATTTTATGTGTGATACTGTGTTGCTCGTAGCCTATCTCATTATTTGGAGATTTTACTTTATAAGACCAACTCTAAAAATAGCATTATGCCTTGCTATTTTGCCTACGCTGATTTTTCTGATTAGTGGAGTTTTACTTAGGCATTGGCTTCTTGTTGTAGCAGCAGTTTTATTTGGAATTGGACATATATACATTACTGTTCAAAACCACAAATAATCAAACATAATCGTGCAAAGAAAGGAGGGTCAGACGATGAATGACAATAAAGATATACACCAATATAACGACATTATAAATCTGCCACATCATCAGTCGGCTACCCGTCCTCATATGTCGAATTATGACCGTGCGGCGCAATTCTCTCCCTTTGCAGCTCTGACCGGACACGATGAAGCAATTAAGGAAACCGCACGACTTACTGACCGAAAGATAGAAATTGATGAATACACAAAGGATGATTTGAACATCAAACTTCAAATTATAGACGATAACCCCGGCACAGAGGTTACAATAACTTATTTCCAACCGGACGAAAAGAAATCAGGCGGTGCATACCTGACCGTTACCGGGTGCGTAAAACGAATTGATGAATATGAACAGACGGTAGTTTTCATGGACAGAACCGCTATCCCGATTGACCAAATCAGCGAGATTGAGAGTGAGCTGTTCCGTGGACTGGAACTATTTGATTTATAAAGATGATTTCTTGAAAGGATACGACGATGGAAACAAAGCCAAGGATTTTATACCTACAAAAGATTTTACTGGAAAGAACCGATGAAGAAAATCCTCTTTCCACAACACAGCTAATCAATATATTGAATGATGAATACGGAATATCTGCACATAGAACGACGGTCACAAAAGACATTGCTGCACTTCAGGAGTTTGGAATGGACATCGTTACTATCCACTCTACTCAGAGCAAATACTTTGTAGCCAGTCGTAAGTTTGAATTGCCGGAACTGAAACTGCTGATAGATGCAGTAGAGTCATCGAAGTTCATTACAAAGAAGAAAAGCGAAACGCTGATTAAGAAGATACATACGATGACCAGTCCGGGGCAGGTGGCAAAGCTGAAGCGTAATAACTATGTGGTCAATCGAATTAAGCCGGATAATGAACAGATATATTACATTATCGACGCTATAAATGACGCCATCAACGCAGGTAAACAGATTTCTTTCCAGTATTACGATTATACCGGATTAAAGAAAAAGGTTCTGAAGAATAAGGGCGAGATTTATAAGTTGAGTCCGTATAAACTTCTCTGGTGTGGGGACTATTATTATGTTCTCGGATATTCTGAGAAGAAAAGCAAGGTTATCAATTTCAGGGTAGACCGTATTGCTTCCAAGCCGGAGATATTGGATAAAGATATTATTCCTATGCCGGATGATTTTGATATTGAGAATTACACAAAAGAAGTTTTCTTTATGTTCTCAGGTGAGAAAGTCCTTGTGGATTTACGGTGTGATAACAGTCTGATGAAAACGATGGTTGACCGCTTCGGTGAGGAAGTGACAACGCTTGCCTATGATATGACATCGTTCAGAATAAAGACCGAAGTGTCTGCAAGTCCGACCTTTTTCGGGTGGGTGTTTGGCTTTAATGGCAAGGTACAGATACTTGCACCGGAAAGCGTAAAAGAACAGTACAGACAGATGATTGCACAAGCCGATGAGGGTATGCAGCAAAAAGAAAACAAAGAACAGGAAATCTAACACTCCAAAGCATACGATGTCAAGAAACGGCAGAATCTTCCCGCAAAGCTCGCAGTATGAATATGCCGAGGGTGTGGAGTTTGAAGTTTATCCGTCTGCGGATACAACCGACCCAAACTATAATTGTGAAATTTGGGTAGCCGTGAACGAAAAAACCGAGTAATAAGGACAGCAACTGCGAGTTGCTTGTTTGAGATAATGCGTGAGACTATAATAAAGGTGTAAGGGAGGTACTGCATAATGGATACAAAACAGGTTATACTTGAACTTCGTACTCAAAAGGGAATGTCGCAGGATGAGCTTGCAGAAAAAGTTTTTGTAAGTCGTCAGGCAGTTTCACGTTGGGAAAACGGAGAAACAGTTCCGAATACGGAAACATTGAAATTGCTGTCAAAAGTATTCGATGTTTCCATAAATACACTTTTAGGCTCACCGAGAAAGCTTATTTGTCAATGCTGCGGAATGCCGCTTGAAGATGATGATATTATCGGACATAATCACGATGGTTCTTTCAACGAGGACTATTGTAAGTGGTGCTATGCCGACGGAACATATACTTACAATGATATGGACGATTTGATTGAAGTTTGTGTTAAGAATATGGTAAGCGAGAATTTCACGGAGGAACAAGCCCGTTCTTATATGAAAGAGCTACTTCCCACTTTGGATTACTGGAAGAAATATGATGAGCTTAGTGATAACGGTCAGTTTGAAGAATTCAAGAAAAAGTTAATCAATGAGATTAACGAATTGAATGTTGACGGAATGCCAAAGGTGGAAAAACTGAATGCCCTTGTTGGAAAGTATGTGAATCTTGAGTACCGGCTTCCGAATGGGCAAGCGGCTAAGTTTTTGAATGACGCAAAGACGTATCTGGGCAATCAACTTGAATGTGAATACGGCGGCGATAGATGTTTCGGCGTTGTTGCAGATATGGATTTTATTCTTATTTGCACTTATGAAGAAGACGGTAAAAATCCGGAACTTGTATTGTATAAGAAAAGATGATAATAGCGAAAAATAGTAAGCCATTAGAGTTAATGATTTCAGTGCAAACAAAGAAATTTTGAGGTGTTAGCAATTTGCGACACCTCTTTCTTTTTGCCAAAAAACCTATTGATATTTTTTGTGGATTGAGTATAATTGAAGTATCGAAAGCAAACTGCTTCCGATAGAAAAGAAAGCGAGGTGCAGGTATGAGAAGCAAGAGTCCTGAACTTATGAGTGAGATAAAAAAGTATATCGAGGATTATTACCTGCAAAATAGACAATCCCCATCGACTACAAAGATTGCTGAAGCGGTTGGTATTGCCAGAGGTACAGCATACAAATACTTGGTAGAGATGGCTCAGAAGAATATGATTGAGTACGACGGGCAGGAGATTCGCACCAATGTGACCCGTAAGTACAGTGGCGAACAGACACAGACACCGATTGTAGGTTCTATTCCTTGTGGCAGTCCTCAGTATGAGGAAGAAAATATTGAAGAATATGTATCACTTCCTACTGCTATTTTCGGTAAAGGAGATTTCTTCATATTAAGAGCAAGCGGTCAGTCTATGATTGAAGCAGGGATTGATGACGGCGACCTTGTGGTTGTTAAAAAGCAGGTAGAAGCCAATGAGGGCGATATAGTAGTTGCCCTTGTGGATAATCAGAATACATTGAAACGTTACTTCCGAGATGATGAGAATAAGAAAATCATTCTCCACCCGGAAAATAAGAAGATGAAAGACATCATTGTAGATGAGTGCTGCATTCAGGGTGTGGCTTGTCACATCATCAAAGAACTATAACAGAGGACAGACGAATGAGAACACTTGAAGGAATTCGCTATCTAATCAATTTGGATAGTGCGGAAATACAACAGAACTTTGCCGGAGGAGTTGCACCGCCGGACAAGGTGGAGTCGGAGGTGGACACAACTTGAGTATTTATATGTCAAGAGCCGAGTTGGAAGAAATCAGCGAAGGCTTGATAACAGCTTATGCTAATAAGTTTAGCAATCGAGTGATTCAATCCATCGACATAGAACATTTCATTACAGAATTTCTTATGTTACGAATTGAATACGCTTCTTTCGCAGAAGATGATGCAGGCAGGATTGGCTTTCTGGCAGATGGAGCAACACCACTGCTGGTACATCAGGACGGAAAAATTATTCCCTTTGTTTTCCCGAAAGATACCATCGTACTTGATAAATTTCTTCTTGCCGAAAAGGAGCAGGGACGTCGCAGGTTTACAATGGCACACGAAGCGTCACATCATATCTTGAGTAAGATGTATGCAATGCCGAGTGAAGGACGCTTTCATGCAGAGTATGACAGTGAGCGTAGTTATTCCAAAGAGGAACTGGCTCAGATGTTTGCGTCTGTTGAGTGGCAGGCAGATACAATGGGAGCTTCGCTTCTTATGCCGAGAAGAATTATTGAAAATGCCTTGGCGAAATATAATCAGTCAAATCCGATAAAAGTTTATGGCGATAATACCATCACTTCAAAGGATAAAAAAGTTATCCGTAGAATGGCAGCTTATATCGGAGTATCCTATACAGCTTTGGTTATCAGATTGAGAGATATGGGACTATTTGAGTATCACAATATCCTTGAGTACATTTCCAATGAGTTAAATCTGGGAGGTGTATCACAATGAGGTTACAGACTCAGACAGCACCTGAAATACAAAAGAGATTGCTTCTGTCAAGAGTAGAAGCAGAAAGCTTGAAAGAGCGTGATATTCTCTGCCCGACTTGCGGGTTCAGGATACAGAGAGTTTTTTCAGACGCAACCGGACATTTGAGTGTGAAGTGTCAAAAATGCAAGAATGTCCATATCTTAAATCTCGCTTACTTCCGAAGAATCCGTAGGAACGGATATGGCAGGAATTGCAGGCGATGAAGATTACAAGTAAATATCGAAACGATTTCTAATCGAGTAAGCGGAGATAAGCAATTTATTTGCTAAACTACCAAGCACCGTACGAAGCCGGATAAGTGAAGAATAGAAGTATTCTTTGCTGTCCAGATTCGACGGTGCTTTTTTTGTTGCTGTTTTATTCGATTATGCTTCGTGCAGTATTAGGTCTTTTCCCTTACTTGGGAAAGGACTTTTATGTTTTATAACGCATGGCAGTGCCAGATAGCTGAGTACCCGTAATCTCCGAATTTTTGATTTCAAACCAAATTCAAAAATTCAGATTTTAAGGAGATTACGGAAATGACAAAGAACAACAAATTAAATAATCAGGAAGAACTTTTTATAAGAGACTGTAAACTTATGAACCTCAAATATGAATATGACGGATATACCGGCACAGAAAAATGGGCAGTTGTTACCGAACTTACCGAAGAAGAACTGTGGGATAAATATCCTGATGTTATCGGCAGATACATTCCTTTTGTTTTGCTTTCTGTCGCACAGGGAAAAGTGATTATTGATGATAACAGAGAAACCCATAGGTGTGAAATGCGAGATGCAAGACATTTAGATGCATTTTGTTATGAAGATGATTTATTTGAGCAATTCCATAATGAAGCATTCTTGGATTTTGTTGACCCATTTGAACTCAGAGAAGCAGAAGAAATTGCAGAGAAGAAAGAATTACAGCGTCTGCGTGAAATTGAGAAAGTTAGAATAGTGCTTTCAATGATGAAACCAGCTCAGGAACGAAGATTGTATAAGTTTGTCATTGAGGGTAAAAGTTGTCGTGAAATAGCCGTAGAAGAAGGAACTTATCACAGTTCTGTCAGCAAGTCTATTGAAGCGGCAAAGAAAAGTTTTAAGAAAATTTATAAGAACCTCTGATTTTGGGTGTCCAAAACGCCCCCTTTTGTGCAATGAGTGAAGGGGTTATTTCATTCCAGATACGAATGACACTTCAAAATATTTAGAAATGTGAGGTTTTACATATGAAAGAAAAAACAATTTGCCGTGGGGACTTATTCTACTACGACTTCGGAACACGAACAGGTTCGGTACAAAGTGGAACACGACCGGTGCTTGTAATTCAGGCAGATGATTATAACAGAAACGCACCAACAATTATTGTGGCTGCGGTAACAGGCGTTATCAAGAAAAGATACCTGCCGTCACATATCCTGCTCGGTCAGGAGTTTGGACTCAAGAAGCCGTCAATGGTTCTACTGGAGCAACTTCAGACAGTAAACAAAGATGAACTCAGAGATTACATCGGAACGATTGAAGATGAGCAGCTTTTAAGGCGAATAAATATAACGCTTAAAAAGACTTTCGGACTTTGGATTTATAAGGAAGAAAAGAAAGAAAATATCCGTTGCCTTTGCTCAAAGTGCCTGAAAGATTATATTCACAATCCCGACTATATCGTGCGTCGGCTTGACCCGTTTGCTAAGGTCAAAGACCATTGTGATAAATGCAATCAATCCGGTTGGGATTATGTGATTGCTGAAAGACAGCACAACGCAAGAGGAAAGGGGTGTCAGAATGTCTAAGAAAAGATATGAGATTGTAAGTTATGACATTCCGCTTTGGTTAAAACCTGTTTTATCGGTAACGGAAACTTCAATTTACACAGGGATAAGTGCCAATAAGATATATGAGATGTCAGAA
Source organism: Massilimicrobiota sp. mt181 (assembly GCF_055420065.1). Classification (NCBI taxonomy): domain Bacteria; kingdom Bacillati; phylum Bacillota; class Erysipelotrichia; order Erysipelotrichales; family Erysipelotrichaceae; genus Massiliimicrobium; species Massilimicrobiota sp. mt181. The sequence goes on along the minus strand of NZ_JBVAYN010000001.1, from coordinate 40,786 downwards.
TCGGAGGACTGCCCTTTTGTGATATGGATAGGAAGTCGCAGGGTAATCAAGAGAAAATCCTTTGAGGAATACCTCGAAAGGCAGTATTCAATATAGTAAAAAGTCAAATCTGCGATGAGTCCGATTGCATAATGGGCTTATCGCAGAAAAATGAATATACTGATGCCATCAATACAAGGAGGACGAAATGCAAAGCAAAAAAGAAATGCCATTAGAGCATAAGCCTATATTAACCATAAGAGAAGCGTCTTTTTATACAGGAATCAGTGAGAAAAAACTGATTGAAATAACAAATCTATATGCCTGCCCATTTGTATTATGGATGGGTAATCGCAGATTTATCAAGAGAAAAGCATTCGAGAAATTTATTCAGACATCGGAATTTAAGGGAGGTGCAGATGATGAACAGATTGAGTGATGAGTGGTTTTCCAGTAAAAGCGAGAGCGTTCCGTTGTGGCATAAGATAGCACTTTCTATTGATGAAATGTATGTATATACGGGCATTGGTAGAGAAACAATACGAGAACTTACAAAGCAACCGGAAGCAAAACAATTTACATTGAAAATTGGGAAAAGAACTCTAATTAAACGCAAACAATTTGAAGAATATTTAGACCAGATGTGTTCTATTTGAGGGGAGGAATGTAGATGTACAAAATAGATGGTTCTGAACTTTATGAATATCAGCAACAGCTATTGCAACCACCGGAGGATATACCGATTTGGGAAAAGAAATGTCTTACGGTCGAGGAAGCGGCTGCTTATTCAGGTATTGGAGAGCGAAGATTAAAGGCATTATTGATGGATAAGGATTGCAGTTTCAGAATTGCAAGAAGCGACAGGCTTTTAATTATACGAGAGAAGTTAGAGGAGTTTATTGACTCAAGCACAGAATTGTAGGAGGTAACACAATGGCAAATACAAAAAGAAAAGATAAATCAAGAAAGGTTCTCCGCAAAGGGGAATCGCAACGTCCGGACGGTACTTATCAATTCCGATGGACAGATGAGAACCGTAAAAGACATTGTATTTATGCAAGGAACTTGGATGATTTAAGATATAAGGAAGATGAAATCGACAAGGACAAGAAAGACGGTATCAAGGCAGAAGCACGCTATACATCACTTAACGATATGTATGAACTTTGGAGAGATTTGAAACGTGGAATAAAGAATAATACTTTTGAGAATTACAAATATATGTACGAGACATTCGTGCGTAATCAGATTGGTTCTCAATTCATAATGTCTATAAAAAAGACTGATATAAAAAGATATTACAACAGTCTTGTTGATGAAAGACATCTGAAACCCGCAACGATTGATAGCATACATACCGTTCTACATCAGGTCTTTGAAATGGCAGTAGATGATGATTATATCAGAAGCAATCCAACAGACAATGTTTTGCGTGAATTGAAAAAATCACATTGTTTTAAGACTGAAAAACGCAGGGCATTAACCAAACCGGAGCAGGAACTTTTTCTTAACTATCTGAAGAACACACCGGAAGCACAGTATTGGTATCCAATATTTGCGGTTATGGTCGGAACTGGATTGCGTGTGGGCGAATTGACCGGACTCAGGTGGTGTGACATAGATTTAGAGGAAAGCATTATAGATGTGAATCATACGCTTGTTTATTATGACCACAGAACCGAAGGAAGCAAGAAAGGTTGCTATTTCAATGTGAATACAACCAAGACACCGGCAGGTATGCGACAAGTTCCAATGCTTGAATTTGTGAAAGAAGCATTTTTAATGGAAAAAGAAAGGCAGGAACTTCTTGGACTGCATTGTGAAGCTACGGTTGATGGATATACGGATTTCATTTTTGTAAACCGTTTTGGGCAGCCACAGCACCAAGCAACGCTCAATAAAGCAATTCGTCGCATTATACGAAACTGTAATGATAAGCAGTTTCTGGAAAGTGAAAATCCAGAGGTTTTACTTCCACACTTTAGCTGTCATTCTCTCAGACATACATTTACCACAAGAATGTGTGAAGCCGGAGTGAATGTGAAAGTCATTCAGGACGCACTCGGACACAAAGATGTATCTACTACATTGAACATCTATACAGATGTAACAAAGGAATTAAGAAAGTCAGAGTTTGAGGGATTGGAATTACAATTTAATCAGTAAATAGTCAGAGAATCAGAAAGAGAGCATATGCCGTAGAGATGCGGGGTGTGCTTTCTTTACTTTATGACGAGAAAGTGGTAGAATGATACACAAGACTGATGGCAATGCTATAAAACCCAAAACTAAATAAGGATATACACCATTTACACCAATTTTTACACCAAACCTCATTTTTACCTTCACGAAACAAGTGGGAATGGTGTAGAGAGGTTGAATAAAAGCCCATTCATAGGCGATAAAATTTACAAAATGGAATTAAGTCGAGAGTGGACGATTTCGTCCCGACAATGAAACCAAGAAATAAATAGCGATAAAAACAAGATAATTTAAATTTGAAAATCAAAAAAACAAATACTTTTTCATCTGATATACTATAAGTAATCTTAATCAAGTAAATGCATAACAATATTCTGTAAAAAATTATTAAAAGTAATCATACTTGAGATTAGGTAGGTTACATGTTATAATCTGCTTGTAAATCAGATAGCATTGTACCAAATGCAAATAGGTAAGGATTGTGACTCCTTACCTTTTTAGTTTTTAGAGCGAACTTAACACTAGGCTAGTTATCGTTAAAAGTGACTGTCTAACCATTCGCATATCTAATATACAATGACCTTTACCATAACAGAAATAATTAAATTAAACATTATTATATCACCCAATGTTGTTAGATTGGTAACAATAAAGAAAATGATTAATAAATATGCTCTATAAGCATAGGGAATGGCATAAAAGAAGTATTTGGTTATATATAATAAATTTGATATAATCAATATGAGGTGATATTGATGACTAAACATTTATATTTGATGAGACATGGAGAAACGCTATTTAATAAAAGAAGAAAAATACAGGGTTGGTGTGACTCCCCTTTAACCAAAACTGGCATCTTGCAGGCCAAAGCAGCAAAGAAATGTTTAAAAGATATTTCATTTGATCATTACTATAGTTCTACATCTGAAAGATGTTGTGATACATTAGAAATTATTATCGGACAGGATACACCCTATAAAAGATTAAAACAACTTAAAGAAAGAAATTTTGGTGATTTTGAAGGAGAAAGTGAAGATTTAAACCCAAAGCGTTGGAGTGAATTCAATTATGATGACTTATTCCCTCATTATGGTGGAGAATATACGCATGATGTTGTAGAAAGAATGTCAAAATGTTTACTTGAAATCATGGAAAATGACGATCATCAAAATGTTTTAGCTGTATCTCATGGTGGTGCCTGTTATTCCTTCTTAAGTTCAGTAACTGATCCAAATATAGTAAGGGATAATGGCGGTTTCACTAATTGCTGTATTTTACACTTTGAATATAACGATGGAAAATTTAAATATATTGATATCTTAAGACCAGAATTCAGTTAGTAATCGTACTCTATTATTAAAGCAGGACAAAATAGTCCTGTTTTATTATTCATGAAATCTATCATATTTATCAAACTATTCTTTAAGCATCATTATAAAAACGTTTCTTGTCTATATCATCATTATTTTAACTTGTTGGTGTATATGATATAATTATTATAACAATGATATTCAAAAAGAGAGGACTTGAACAACCATGAAACAAATTGATCCCTATTCCCATCAATGTGGTGTTATTGATTGTTTTAATGAAATGGTCAAAGCTGGTATAAAAAATATAGCTTTAGCTCATCCTTGTACTACCAAAGAAGAAAGAGATAGCTATATTCCTTTTGTGGAAACTATCACAAATCAATATCAAACTTATTATTATTTGGATGATGATCCTTTAATTACTGATTTATTTCCTTATTCACTCAATAGAAAAACATATAATATTATCTTTTATAAAGAAAAGAAATATATAGAAGAATATATTGCATTAAAAGAACACAAAAGGCAATCTATTATAAATCAACAATATTCTCAGTTAAGAACAGAAATCGCTTATGAATTTGGTCATCTGTTAAGTTATTCAGATCAAACGATTGAACAATATATAAATATGAACAATGAAAAAGAAAATGATGAAGGAGAGATTTCATATGAGTCATGAAAAATATTTTATTATTGTTGTAGGATTAATTATCATAGTTTCTGCAATCTATCATTATACGTCTCAGAAGCCTCTTACAATTTATCATAATATACGCCCTATACTTGCCAAAAATATAACAAATGTTGCTAAACATAATCATGCAACTGCTTTGCTCTTATTTATTTATGGATTGATTTTTATCTTAGAAGGCTTTATTTTCAATCAAACAATTGTTCTTCATATAGCTATTTTCACTGCTGTACCTGGAATATTAATTGTCATGGCGATTTATGAAATTTTTATAAGAAGAAAGTATTCAACAAGGTAAACAATTTTGCTTACCTTGTTTTGTTTTGATAAACAATACATCTATATACTTAACTAACACTTTTTATAATATTCTTCAATATATTGACATTAGAAATGTTCATAAAAAGAATTTTATTATTGGAATATACGAATGATAGTATTTCATTTGATAAAAAAAGAGATTTTCTAATGATGGTTAAACTCAACATATCCAAAATCTCTTATTTATATATTTTAATCATTTTTTATATTTTAGAAACACACACTACATGCTGTATATCCTTCATTTTTGGCTTCACTTAAAGAAATTTCAATTTGACTTTTTCTTAAATAACGACAACCAGCACGATGATATTTACTACCGGTTTTTGTAATATAAACTGTTTCTCCAATATTCGTATTTGATGATTGTGTTGTTCTATTTGTTGAAGAATGATGTGTTGTATGATGAGAAGATGTCGTTGATTTCTTTTGTGTAGATGGGACGGTAATATGACATGTTTGTGTATGTCCATCTACAGTGGCACTTATAGTTGCAGAACCTGCTTTTAATGCAGATATATGTCCTGCTTCATCTACAGTCACAACATCTGGATTACTTGATGAATATGTAATAGCATGATGACTGTTCGTTGTCACTTTTAATGTTTGTGTTTCATTTGGTTTCAAAGTCATTGAAGTCTTTGAAGCTTTTAAAGTCACTTCTTCAATTGTGACAGGTATATCTATTGTTGATTCGTTTTGATACTGATCTTTGACAATAGCTTTAGCTATGTATTTTCCAGGTGTGTTGTAATTCACGTCATCATCATTAATCGTGATGTCACATTTTGATAAATCTTGTACAGATAAACATTTCTCATAATCAATAGTATGATTTTGTAAAGCTGTTGCCTCTTCTTGTAATTGTAATTGAGGAGCCGTTGTATCTTCTACTGAAATATGTAAAGTTTCCTTTTTATCTCCCAATTGAAAATCAATTGTATAATCTCCCACATCTAAGATATCTTTAAAATCATCTATATCTTGACTACTGTATTCAATATTTTCAATATCACCATCTGTATCAATGAGGTCATCAAAACTTTCTGGTAATGTTTCTCCATATTCCAAGCTTAATGTATCTTTTACCAAATGAAAATCCTGTTTGTTTCCAAAAACAATTCCTATAATACATACAATAACAAATACACTTAAAATACCAATAATAATTTTTTTAATTAATTTTCCCATATTGTTTTCCCCTATTTTTCCTCAAAAATTGCTTTATCTCCTGTATGCAAATAAATACGATATTTCTCTATAATCTCTTCTAATTCTTTATATGTATCAACCTTAGAAAGAAGATTTTTAATAGCACTTGCTGACTTTAAACCTTTTATATACCATGGAGCATGTCCTCTCATCTGCCTCATAGCATTTTTTTCTCCCTCAACACTCATTAACCTTTTTGCATGAGAGAGACATTGATTTAATTTTTCATCCATTGTAGGTTCCTCTAATAAAATACCATTTTCAACATAGGCAACCATCTGTTGAATAACCCACGGATTACCAAGTGCTGCTCTTCCTACCATCACAGCATCACAACCTGTTTCATCTAACATACGCTTTGCATCCTGCGCTGTTTTGACATCACCATTACCAATAACAGGAATAGAAACAGCTTCTTTCACTTGTCTAATATAATCCCAATTGGCATGACCTTCATACATCTGTGAACGTGTTCTTCCATGAACAGCAATAGCACTCGCTCCCGCTTTTTCAATCAGTTTTGCAATTTCCACACAGTTAATGGAATCAAAGTCATATCCAATACGTATCTTGACAGTGACTGGTTTGCTGACAGCTTCAACCACATTTTTTACAATATCATAGACCAGATCAGGATATTGCAATAAATAACTTCCGGCATGGGCTTTCAAAACTTTTTGAACAGGACATCCCATATTAATATCAATAATATCACAGTTTGAATGCTCATCCACAAACTTTGCTGCTTTAACCATAGAATCAACATCCCCACCAAATATCTGGATACTAACTGGATGTTCATCTTCATCAACTGTTAACATTTCTATTGTTTTTTGATTGCCATAACAAAGTGCTTTATCACTAACCATTTCACTGACAACCAATCCTGCACCAAATTCTTTGATAATTTTTCTAAAGGCTACATTTGTAATACCGGCCATTGGTGCCATAATAATTCTATTTTTAATTTCAACATTTCCAATTCTCATTTTTTTCACCATTACACAATATAACATACTTTTTTGAAAATACAATGAAAAAGCTCTGCTATATTATAAAACATAGGAAGTAATCAAAATATCTCCCTATAAACAATGTTATATTTTCCCTCTCCCAACATTATACATTGTTCAAAAAAAGAAAACGAAATCCGTTTTCTTTTTTTCGCTATAAAGATATAATAATTCTACAAGGAGATGTTGAAATGAGCAAACATATTCAAGTTGGAGTAGGCGTTATGATTATTGATCATAATCAAATATTAATGGGACATCGATATGATCAGAGTCTTGATACAGGTGGAATTTATGAACCAGATAGCTGGAGTCTTCCTGGTGGCAAACAAGAATTTAATGAAACGATTTTAGATTGTGCCAAAAGAGAAGTTAAGGAAGAAACAAATCTTGATATTGATGATCTTGAAATCTTTGGTGTTGTTGATGATTTTCAAACTGATAAACATTTTGTGACTATTCATGTGATTGCTAGAAAACATATGGGTGAACTACAAGTCATGGAACCAGATAAACAAGATCAGTGGGTTTGGTTTTCATTGGACCAACTCCCTTCCCATATTTACACGCCCTCTCAAAAATTTATTCAAAATTATTTAAAAACAAATGAATAAAACAAAATGATTTGTCAATCATATAAACAGATAACTTACACTTTCCCCTCTATTTTTCCTCCCCATTATAAAATAGATGTAAGTTATCAAATTATATTCCTAATATTGGTAAACCCCAAAAAAGAAGGTACTCCCCCTTGTACCTTCTTTTTGCATGTCTCTCTATTTCTTTCTTAAATACTCTATGTTAAAATAAAAAGAGAAATAAAGGAGTCAACATATGAATCTTAAAGAACGTATATCAATTTATTATACATCACTCACAACAACAGAAAAAAGAATATATACTCAAATCATGGATAATCCTCACATTATTATTGATCATTCTATTATTGAGGCAGGAAATTTATGTCATACTTCAAAATCTGCTATGTTACGCTTTGCTAAAAAATTAGGATATCGTGGATATAGTGAATTTAAATATGCTATTGAAGAAAGTACAAAAAAAGATTTAGAAGCTACACCTCTTATTAATCATAATGAGACGATTTTACATCAGATTTCTTCTTCTTTCGCTTTAACAATTCAAGCTATTGGACAATTAAATTATGATCATCAGCTTCAAACTTTAGCTACTGATATCGATCAATATCCTTATATAAAATCTATTGGTATTGGTAACTCAGCATTTTGTGCCAATCAGCTTGTTTATTCTTTATATTCCCATAATAAATTTATTGAAGGTGTTGTTGATGATGTACAGTTTTCATATCTCAATAACTGTCTCAATGAAGATTATCTTATAATTATTTTTAGTGTTTCAGCTTCATCAACAACCTATACAAAATTAATGAAAACTGCAAAAACAAAAGGATCAAAAATTGTTTTAATTACAATGAATAATGATTCTCCTATCAATAAGTTAGCTGATATTGTCTTTACGCTTCCTTCAAACATTGCTCCAACATCTTCATCAAGTGTATTAAAACAATTAGATAATCGTACAACTTTATATTTCTTTGCTGAAATTATTTCTTATTATTATGGTATATTTTTAGAAAAAAAGACATCACTTTAAAAAAAGACCTCCATTATTTGAACAACCAAACAATGGAGGTTTATTTTATTTTGATGCTTTTTCTATATGATGAATACCATAGTCATTAGCTATATATTCAAATTGAATTGTTGGGAATTTTTCAGATAAATATTCGCTTAATTTTTCAATTCCAGATGCTTCACTTGTTAAGTGGTTAATCACAATTAATGGAATATGATGGTCCATAGCCCATTGTGTATGAACCCAGTTATTGATACCATCATCACTTACCAGACAGATATCAGCTCCAAGCTTAACCATTTCGACCACATCTGTACAAGCTCCAGTTCCAATACCTAAGCAATGAACTTTTTGATCAAGATTTCCAATCACTTCTACTCCAAATTCATCATAGGCTTCAATACACTTAGCTATATGCTGTGCTAACTGATAAACAGTCATATCAAATTTTTGACTGACTCTTAAAAAACTTTTTGATGAAGGTGCTGAATCAAAAGGAAGTTCTAATAAAGATGCCCATTGATCTCTTACACCTAACTCAGGATATAAATCCCATAAATCATGACAACGATAAACTGTGATATGATGGTCTTCAAGCAAGTTCATCTTTTTTCTTTGTGCATCTAAAATCGCAGTTGGAACAGTTGTCCCATTCATATAAAACAAGTTTTCATGAGTAATAATGAAATGACAATTGTTTTCAATGGCTTTTTCAATAACATCTAATGTAGCCACCCAGCACACATAAACCTGATCAATATCTATTTGTGTATCACCAATTAAAATGTGATCTCTTGTACAATCACGATTGACCCATTCACCCTGTGATTCTAAACAATCTATAATATCTTGAATTTTCACATTATTTTCCCCCTTATATGAAAATCATTATTCTTGGCTTTGAGCTTTTTCTTCCATATCTAATTGTTTATTGTAACTTTTCATAAATGGCATAAATATAATGACATTAATAACAAATAGGAATAGCCAGACAAAAATAGCTCGATAATCCATTGTTGATAAGAATGCATATAAAGGTGCTGGTAATGTCCAAGGTACACTCATACAAGTTTTATTCATTAAACCAATATAAGTTGCTCCATAGGCTACAGCTACATTTAATATTGTACAAATCAAACTAGGAATAAATGTCAAGATATTTAAAACAGTAGGAACACCAAAAACCAATGGTTCATTAATATTAAATAATGAAGATGGTATTGCCAAACGTCCTAATGAACGTAATCTTTTATTTTTACATACAAAGTTCATATTAAACAAGATAGCTAAATAACAAATAGCCAAACCAAAAATAAATGTAAAGTTTCCAGCTATAATATTTGGAATTTCTGTTCCTGCATTATATGCTTCTAGATTAGCTACTAAGTTTCCTGTGAAAATTGGTGTTGTAATGGCACTGACCATGTTATCACCATGAATACCAAAGAACCAGAAAATAACTGTTAAGGAAACAATAAATAACATTGATGGTAATGAAGATGTCGCAGAAATAAGTGGAGAGAATACTGTAAAGACTAAATTTACAAATCCACTACCTGTTACATAAATAATCAATTGATCTAATGCCATAAATAACAACATATTGATGGCTAATGGTAATAAAACTTCAAATGGACCAGCAACCATTGGTGGAACACTCTGTGGCATTGAAATCTTAACGTTTTTCACAATCAGAAAATGGTTAATTTCTATAACCGCTAAAGCAACAACAATAGCTGCAAACATAGATGAAGAACCTAAACCTGAAATATCAATATATGTGCCTTCACTCAAACTTTGTGGAACACCTGCTAAACATAAAAATACAAATAATGCAGTTAATGAATTCGTAAAAGCTTCCATATGATATGTTTTAGCTAAACGATAAGAGACACCTAATACAACATAAACAGAAATAATACCAATTGTCAAGTTATTAGGTATTGTTAATAAAGAACTCCAATCTGTTGCCCAGTTTTTCCATGCAATTAAAAACTGAAAGAAAAAGTTAGTAGGTTGTATTGTCTCTAAATCGACTGGCGGATTGGCAATCATTAAAGCAATACCACCTATAACTGTAAATGGAATGAGAATAGTCAACCCATCACGTAAAGCTGCCAAATGTCTTTGCGATGAGATACGAGAAGCAACAGGAACAACTTTTTCTTCCATGATGCTTTGAAATTTGTCAAAAAACGTTTTCACACTTTCCATAAATTCATACTCCCTTCTTGAAATCGTTTACAAGATTATTATATACATATTGAGAAATAGTGTCAATATATTATTTATAAAATGAGAAATTTCTTGTTTTACAATAAAAAAAGAATACCCTACTGGATATTCTCTAATAATTCTCTTAACTCGTCTTCACTAAATGTATACTTGGAATTACAGAACTGACATGTCATTTCACAACCATGATCTTCATCAATCATCGCCTGAATTTCATCTTTTCCGACTGTCATTAAAGCATTCCTCATTTTATCTTTTGAACAATCACATTCAAAAGATAAATCTTGTGCATCTAATATTTCAACATCTTCAAAAATCATTTTTAGGATGTCCTCAGGAGTCTTTTGTTCATTCAACAATGAAGAAACTGCTGGGAAATTTTTCATTGTTTTTTCAATATAAGAAATATCTTCTTCTGTTGCATCAGGTAACAATTGGATAATAAATCCACCACTTGATAATATTTCATGTGTTGTATCTACCAAGACACCTAAAGAAACAACAGAAGGAACTTGTTCAGACACCATAAAATAATAAGAAAAATCTTCAGCTATTTCACCAGTCTGTAAAGGGACAGTTCCAACAAATGGTTCTTTTAATCCCATATCCTTAATAACCTGTAATGTTCCATGATTGCCAACTGCAATACCAACTCCTAATTTTCCTGTCTCTTCATAAGTATAATGGACATGTGGATTTCCAACAAACGCTTTAATTTTTCCATCACTATGTGTACAGGCCATTAAAGTTCCAATAGGCCCTCCCCCATTGATTGTCACTGTCATTTTCTCATGATTCTTATTCATGGCTCCAAGCATTAAAGTTGCAGACATTAAACGACCTAAAGCAGCTGAAGCTGTTGGCCATAAATCATGTTTTTGTCTAGCTGTTTCTAACAAATTCTTTGTTGTACAGGCAAAAACACGACAATTTCTAGATTCAACCAAGCCTCTTACTAAATAATCTTTCATTTTCTATCCTCCAAAAGCGAAGTAACTAATCATTGGAATCACCATACATAATATAAGAATAAAAACCAATAATTTACTCATTGTGCTTCTTTTCATTTTGATCTCCTTTTACAAAAATAAGCACATAAGTGCTTATTTCATTTCATCTAATAAATCATCATCTAAATCAACGGGTTCATTCTTTTCTTCCACTTGTGGTGGTGTTGTATCATGATGATCATCTTTTCCATCATCTAAAGCTAACATATGTCCCGTATTATATAATGATTCAATCTGTTCATTATTTAATGTTTCATGCTCTAATAAAGCATCCGCAATAATAATTAACTTATCTTTTTGTTCATTAATAATCTGACGACATTGTTCATAACATTCATCAATGATTTTACGAACCTGCTGATCAATTTCATAAGCAATTTGACCAGAATGTGTATTGCTTGTAGAAGAATAATCTCTACCTAAGAATACAGCATCATGACCAGAATCATATTTAATTGGTCCTAATTCTGACATTCCTAGTTCAGTAACCATCAATCTGGCAATACGTGTTGCCTGTTCAATATCATTATGAGCACCTGAAGAAACATCTCCAAAGAAAATTTCTTCAGCAACTCGTCCACCCATATATCCAGTAATACTTGCTTTTAATTGTGATTTTGTCTGGAAATATGTTTCTTCTTTTGGTGTCATTAAGTTATAACCACCAGCTTGACCTCTTGGTATAATTGTTACTTTTTGAACCTTATTGGCATCTTCCAGTGTTAAACCAATAATTGCATGTCCAGCTTCATGGTATGCCACTAATTTTCTTTCTTTTTCAGTATATTTGCGTGACTTTTTAGCTGGTCCACCAATAACACGATCAATCGCTTCATCAACATCATCTAAAGTAATACGTTTATGACCTAAACGTACTGCCAGTAATGCAGCTTCATTTAATACATTGGCTAATTCAGCCCCTGAGAAACCAGGAGTACGTTGTGCAATGTTATCAAAATTCACATCATCAGTAAATTTCTTATTACGTGCATGAACACGTAAGATTTCAGCTCTTGCTCTCTTATCTGGATTTGCAACTTGAATCTGTCTATCAAAACGTCCAGGACGAAGCAAAGCAGGATCCAAGACATCAGCACGGTTTGTCGCTGCTAAAATGATAATACCTTCATTACCACTAAATCCATCCATTTCAACTAATAACTGGTTCAATGTCTGTTCACGTTCATCGTGACCTCCACCAACACCAGTACCTCTTTGACGACCTACAGCGTCAATTTCATCAATAAAGATAATACATGGTGCATTTTGTTTTGCTTTTTTAAACATATCACGCACACGTCCGGCACCAACACCAACAAACATTTCTACGAATTCAGAACCTGAAATTGAGTAGAAAGGTACATTGGCTTCACCAGCCACTGCTCTAGCAAGTAATGTTTTCCCAGTACCTGGAGGCCCAACAAGTAATACACCTCTAGGAATCTTAGCACCCATATTGGCAAATTTCTTAGGATTTTTCAAGAAATCAACTAATTCTTTTAATTCTTCTTTTTCTTCATCCGCTCCAGCAACATCAGTAAATCTTGTCTTGCTGTCTTTTTCAAGTTTCGCACGTGAATTTCCAAAATCGAAAGCTTTGGCATTGGCTCCTCCGCCTCCACCAATACTTCTCATCACAAAGAACATAACACCAATTAATAGAATATATGGAAGTAAGCTCAATATTGTATCCATCACCATATTTTCGCTTCTTGCATCCAGTATTTCTACATTAATGTCTTTGTCTTCTAATAACTGTATTAAAGAATTTAATTCTTCATCAGTCTGCGGTACATTTGTTGTAAATGTATAATTTGTTTCTTTTCCATCTTCTGTTCTTGTATATTGCCCTTCAACATTTGTGACATAAACACCTGGCATAATCGTCATTTCCGTCACATTCTCTTTGTTAAGAATTTCAACAAATTGATTATAGTTGACTTCTGTTGTTCTTCCCATATTCAATAATGGAATTAATGAACTCAACAGAATAATGACAAGAATCCAAGGCAATATCGCTTTGATTAAACTCTTATTTTTATTATTCATACAATCTCCTTTTCATTATTGATAACATTCTTCTTTTAAAATCCCTACATAAGGTAAATTTCTATATTTTTCATTAAAATCCAATCCAAATCCAATAACAAATGCATTAGGAATTTCATATCCCACATATTTGGCTTCAATAGGATAAGTACGTCCTTCTTTTTTATCAAGCATTGTCACAATTTCAACAGAAGCAGCCCCACGTTCTTCAAACATTGCTTTAACTGTTGAAAGTGTCTTACCTGTATCTAAAATATCTTCAACCAAGAGAAGTTCTTTACCACTGACATCCTGGTCAATATCCTTCTTAATTGTAATAGTGCGTGATTCTACACCTTCATAACTGCTGACATCCATATAATCAAATGTCACATCAAGTTCTATATATTTAGACAATTCAGCTAAAAAAGGAACTGAGCCTTTAAGTAAACCTATTAAAATGACATCTTTTCCTTGATAATCATGCGTAATTTGTTTTCCTAATTCTTTACACTTTTGCGTAATTTCTTCTTGTGTATATAAAATTTCTTTAACATCTTTATGCATACTTTTCCACTCCTTATAATAAGCCCCTCTATTTTATCACAAATACATTTGGTTTTGTAGTCAAATAATCAATGTTTTTTGCAATATGTGGCACCAAAACAATCGTTTGGTCCTTATTCACAAGGACAGGCCATGTTTTTCTTTTCAAAGCGGGTATTTTTGCATTAATAAACAGACGAGAAAGCTTTTTTGTTCCAGAAGAAGTCATAATGCTATCGCCTTCTTTCATCGTTCGGATTGTAATTGGATAATCTTCAGGAGAAAGAAAAACCCCCTCATTGATGTGTCCACTATCCAACAAATGGAAATATTCACAGCCAAAAGGCATATATTCTTTAAATTCATAACAATATCCCGTTGTTTTCGCTTTATCAATGATGTAAATATTATCGTATTCTTTTATGAACAGATAATTAACTGGAAGATTCATTTGAATATTTGGTTTTACACTATCTATTTGATGTCTAATTTCTTGAATTAAGGCATAAGAAATTAATTGTGTTGGCATCACATCACGTAAAATCAAATAAAGAAAAATTTCTCGTAAATCTTTAGGAATATAATAGTAATAAATAATCCCATCTGCTTTATATTGTTGGTAATAGGGTTGAACTTTAAACTCCAATTCTTTGATTCTTTGATTATGTACTTGAGCTTTTTGTAAAAGTTCTTCCTTTTGTTTCAATGTATATTGATTCAAAACTGTATTACGGACGCGATCTCTTTCAAAATCAACTTCAAAGTTCGTATAATCATCATGATAAGGGATTTGGAGACTATGACATCTTTCAAGAATGTCTTTTTTATAAAGACACATTAATGGTCTAATGACACGCATGCCCTGAACATGTGTTTCTTCTTTGATACCCAGATAATGAACAGTATTATGTCGTGATAGTTGCATGTAAATGGTTTCTAAATGATCATCTAAATGATGACCTAAAATGACACCATCACATTGATAAAGATCATAAATTTCTTTATAAAAATTATATCTTAAAGTACGCGCCTGATTTTGAAAATTACCTTGGTGATAATCTTTTGGCTGATAGGCCTTATAATAAAAAGGAATACCATAAATCGCACAATAATCACTCACTAGCTCATAGTCCACATAGCTATCATGACGATAGTTATAGTTTACATGGGCAACTAGTAAATGATATCCCTTTTTTCTCAATGTATCTAAAAGATACATCGAATCACATCCTCCAGATACACCAATCACATAATATTTTGAACAGTCTAATAATTCTAAATTCACTTCAACCACTCCATGAGGACATTATATCAAAGAAATATGAATTCCAAAACAAAAATCCCAATATTTTGGGATTATTGCTTACATAATTTTAGGACGATAATCGTCATATCATCATTGCGTTGTTCATCATTAGCGAGTGTCATAAGCAGATGTGCAATATCTTTAGGATGGTCATCTCCTAATAAATATTGATTTTCTTTAAGGAATTCATGAAAATGCTGTGAAAAACCATCACTTACCATAAAAATCAAATCATTTTCTCTTAATGTCTGTTTTTGGATTGTGGTCTGAATTGGTGAAACAATCCCCATCGGTAAAGTTTTAGATTCGATTTCAATAATTTCATGATCACGTAAAATATAGGTTGGACAAGCACCATATTTGATAAATGTTGCAGCCCCATTCACCAGATTCACTTCCATCATGTCTACCGTAGTAAACATATCATTACGATTTTTGATTTTCAACAAAGCATTTACAGATTGGATTGTATCATTTAAAGAAATACCATTGACAATCAATTGCTTCATAATATCCAAAGTTAGACTAGAATCATCGCTTGCTTTTTGTCCCTGTCCCATTCCATCACTTAATGCAATATATTGATTTTCATTCATTGAAAACAGACTATAACTATCACCACAGGCAATCGTCTCTTTGGCGCATTGTGATACACCATATTGGACATAGTAACGAGTATGATGCTTTAAAACCAAATATGTATAACCTAATTGATGCATAGGTGTCTTCATTACTTCAACATCCAATGTTTCATTAAGATAAGCTTCTAAAATAGGTATAAATTCATTTTCTATTTCTTCTTTTGTCGTATCATATAAACCAATTTCAAGATAATAGACAGACTGTGATTCATAATATTTCTTCAAATGTGCAACCTGAAAATGATAACCTTCCATATGTTCATAGATATGTTTTTCTTCAATGTGTCCAATCTCTAACTGATGTGAAAACTGATGAAAAACATGATTTAATAAAGAAAACTGATGATACAAATCATTTTTCATGACTTTATATTCTTCCTGAACACGTTTAATTTTTCGATAATCTTTACGATACTGATTCACCAAGGCTAGGTATTGTTCTGGATTTAAACAATACTGATGGATAAAATCTTCATCATCTTCACTATAACTTTCTTTTAATCCTTTGTTCATTAATTTTACCAATCGATGCGGTCCATATTTTTTATGGAAACATGTTCCTTGGCTTGAACAGTTCTGACACATATCTTCATAAATATATCCAACATATTCCAAAGAACGATTGGGTGCTGGAGCTTTGGTAAAAAGGGCTGTCATCTGATCAAACAAACGACAAAAGGAATCAACCTGTTTGGATAATTGCTGTTTAAAAGTCATTTCCTGATAACTTGAGGAAAGAACAGGTTTATATTGATGAATAGGAAGAATAAAAAAGAATAAACCACTTATTGTTACAATAAAGCCATGATATGTATATTGAAAATCTAAAAAGAATGGCAAAATCAAATGAGAAACAAAATATAAAGATACTATTGTTGCTTTTTTATGACAGTGTATCATGTAAAAAAAGAAAAGTGGCAATAAAAAAGATAAGATATCATCTTTATACCCTAAATTCATCAACAGCATCAACATTGAGCCATAAAATAAGCCCGGCAACAAATCATCTAAACATTCATGATAAATCATGACTAAGATAAAAACACGAATCAAAATCATGGTGAGAATACGTGAATAAGGGAGCAATCCCATCATACAGACAAGAATAACAACGGTTAAAGTTTTCATACGATCATGCGTTAAGAGATCTGATTCACCATGAATAAAGAGAGGTGTTAATGATGTAAATATGATTGTATTAATATAGGTCAATATAGTCAGCAACAAAGTTGAAAGTAAATCTATTTGAATATAAGCATAATAAATACCAGCTATTAATGTTAAAAGATAAGGGACATACCTTGATTTCATAGATTGAAACAATAAACAAAATTCTAAAATCAAAAAAGCCACTCCACTAATCAAAAGAATTTCATAGGGGACATTTAAAAATACAATGCCTATCACAAGTCCTGCCATATAACTCAATAGCGCCTGATAGCCACACATAAAACACACATAGAAAAAAGGCAATGTAAAAAGCAGGGATGTTGAATAAATCTGGACAATTGAAATTAAAAAAGATATTAATGTTATATAAAAGATGAATTGAAATCTTATTTTTTTTGTACGACTAGGATTAAGTATCAGTTCCATTATTTCCACCTCTTGCATCCATTATAGAGGCTTTATTATGCATTATTTGTCATATTTGAAAGACAATAATCAAGAATTTAAAAAAGTTCCCATAAAGGGAACTAATATGTGAAGTAGAAGAGAACACCTCTTTCTGTATTTTTTACACCATATTCAAAATGATGTAAATCTAAAATAGCTTTACAGATAGCCAATCCTAGACCTGTACCTCCTTCATTTCTGGCTTTATCAACCTTATGGAAAGATAACCAGATCTTTTCAATATCTTCTTCAGGTATATGAGCCCCAGTATTTTCAATAGAAAAACCATGTTCATCCAAATTGACAATGACTTGTTCATGGGGTTCTGTATAACGCAAAGCATTACTGATGAAATTTGTAATAACCATACCTATCTTAAATGGATCTGCTTCTATAATACTTGAATCCAGATATGTTTTTAATTGCACTTCCTGAGATTCAAATAAATAAGCCATGGATTCCAAAGTCTCATCGACAATATCCAACAGATCAACTTCTTCAAGATCCAAAGTCATATTTTGTGATTCCAGTTTTGATAAATCTAACATAGCCAAAACAAGTTCATTGATTCGTTTGGTTTCACTTTGAATAATCTGAATATATTCATTACGTTTCTTCTCATCTTTTTCCAGCTCAACCATCTCACTGAACCCATTGATAATGCCTAAAGGTGTTTTAATTTCATGTGTAAAATTAGAAACAAATTCTTTTCTGACACTTTCCAATTGTTGAACACGTTCAATCTCCTGATGCAAGTTATTGATTGTCTTTTCCAGTTCCTTGCTCATCTTATCAACACTACGTGCCAAATCACCTAATTCATCATGCCTTGAAGTATCTATTGGATAATCAAACTGCTTACGTGAAATACGCCATGCAGCTAATTCCAATTGCTTAATAGGTCTGACTATCATATAAGCCACAACAAAGCACATAACAATAATCAAGACAATCGCCAAAATATATGTTGATGAATTATCATACATGAATTGCTGAAATGATTTCATTGGCAGGTTTTCATATTCCTGAGTGATAAAAATATAACCTGCTGTTGCCTGTTCCAATGTCAATTCTCCATCTTCCTGTCCATCTGATTCAGGGACAACAGTCCAATCCTCCAGACGCATCATGATTGTAGAATAATATTTTCCATTATATTTATAAGGATTAATCAAATAGTACTGCGTATAGTCATAAATAGATGCATTAAATTCTCTACCTGAATCCTTAAAGCTTTCAAAATGTTTTTGAATTTGTTGTTGGAGTCCTTTAAAAGCATCATGATAATCTGTCAGCATAGATTTTTGAGTCAGGTTAGAAGAATAAGAAAGATTATCTACTGAATATGGAAATAATAACTCCATTCTTGCACTCATATAGGAACTGGCGACACCTTCAATATGTGTGATTTCACCATCAACCTGATGTTCAATCACAGTCTGATCGCCAATTTTAATCTTTTGAAAAGATAAATCTCTCATTTCTCCATTATATTTATTATAACGACCAACATGGACATCTACGGAGATTTCCAGTTGTGAATCCTGATGCTGTAAAATGATTTTTTCAAATTTTTCCAAATCACTTTGACTTAAAGATGAAAAATCAATATCAACTGCATAATTAGTATCTTCTTTTTTCACCATTAAAGATAATGATGGTCCATCCACACCATCTCTAGACATATCTAAAATGTTCCCATCAGCATCAACTAAACACTTGACCTTTGTTAAATCGCCTGATAAAGCATGACGATAAAATCGTAAAAAACTATCTGAAGATAAATCCACTTGATTAACTGCTATTTTCTCAACATAATTTTTCGCAAACTTATCAAGATTTCTAATTGTCAGTTCAGCATCCGTTTCCAATGTATTTTTAATATAACGCTCAATTCCTAAACGTATCTCATTCCCTAATACTGCCAAAAAAGCTAATAAGATAATACAAGCAATCTTAATAACCAAACTAAAATTTATTTTTTTCATAGTCTATCTCTTCGAATCAAACATATATCCAATCTTCACTACTGTTTGAATATATGTTGCTGCCTCACCTAGTTTTTTTCTTAACTTTTTCACATATGTATCTACAATTCTCTGATCACCATAATAATCATAGCCCCATATATGATCTAAAAGCTGATCTCTTGATAAAATCTTTCGTTTATTATCAATAAAATAAATTAACATTTGATATTCTTTATGTGATAAAGTGATCTTTTCATCATGAATAAAGACTTCATGAGTATCATCATTAATGTGAATAATACCTTCATCAATTGTTTCTCCCTGTTCTTCATCACGTTTAAAACGTTTTAATAAAGCATTACATTTTGCATATAGTAACGAAGGTGTAAATGGCTTAGATATAAAATCATCTGCCCCAAGATCATAACCTTTTAATTTATTATCATCATCACTCAATGCACTAATAAAGAGGATGGGAATATCATTTTTTTGACGAATCTGCTTACAGACTTCATAACCATCAATTCCTGGCATCATGATATCCAACAAAACCAGATCAAAGCTATCATCCAATAATGATAAACCTTCATATCCATCACTTGCTTCGACGACTTCTTCTCCTTGTTTTTGAAAATACTCTACAATAAACTGACGAATTAATTTCTCATCTTCAACTAATAATATCTTCACATCAACACCTCCTCTTTCTTCATTATAATATAAATTTATGGAAAAAATATGAAAAATAATAAAAATGAGGATTTTTGCTCCTCATTCTATCACTTTCAGTTTTTGATTCTCAATCTGAAGTTGTACATCCATACATGCTGCCAGTTCTTTGGAATGTGTCACCACAATGACACATTTATCTTTTTGATGCGCTAAATCAATAAAAATTTGTATAATCCCTTTCGTTGTCTCTTCATCCAGATTCCCTGTTGGTTCATCACATAAAATAATATCCACATCTTTCGCAATAGCTCTTGCGATAGCGACTCTTTGTTGTTGTCCACCAGAAAGTTTACGAATATCACGTCGACATTCCTCTTCACTTAATCCAAGTTCCTGTAATAAAGATAAGGCATATTTTGATTTGTTTTTGATCTTCATACGGGCTATATCCATTGCACAAACGACATTTTGAATAGCATTCATATACATGATTAAATTATAAGATTGAAAAACAATCGCAATATCATAACGACGATAACGTGTCAAACCACTTTTGACAATATCTTGTCCTTTATATAAAACACGTCCTTCTTGTGGCTTATCTAAACCACTTGCCAGACTTAAAGTCGTTGTTTTTCCACTGCCACTTGCCCCAACAATCGCATATGTTTTTCCTTTTTCAAATGTAAAGTCAGTTTCTTTTAAAATATTAACCCTCTTTGAGCCATCTTGATAATGATAACTGACTTTTTCAAACGTTAAGACTTCCTCCATATTATGACTCCCTTCTTCCAAGAATTTCTCTAGGTGATAATCTTAAAATATAAAGAGAAGGTAAAACAATCGAAATAACACAAATTCCAAAAGTCATCCCTGCCAAATAACCGACTGTTCTTGGTGTTAAAGAAACATCTAATTCCTGATTATCTGGACTTTGTATTGCCTGATCCTATAAAGTCATATCCTTTTGTCCTTTATTTTGTGTTTCTGGTTGATTATCAGGTATTTCCATCATGACTTCTGATTGATTATTCTGTGTTGATTCCAGCATATGGCCAATCACATTAGAAACCATCTTTCCAGTACCTAAAGATAATGTCCAGCCAATCAGGGCAATCAAAAATATTTCTATAAACTGCTGACAAATCATTTTTATTTTAGATTGTCCTAATGATAAAAAGACACCATATTCATAGAAACGACTGCGCATCGTAAGTATTAAAATCAAACACAAAATAATACTTCCAGCTACCACTACAATAATTAAAAATATAACCGCAAATTGTCCCATACTTTCAAGGGAAGCGATACTTCTTTGATATATTTGGTCATTAGCATCCAAGGTAAATGTTTCAAAATCAATATCTGTTGATGACTGCGCCAAAGCAATAAATGCCTCAATATGATCAGGATCATCTAAATAGTATGTAGCACTTGAAATTTGCGTATCATCCTGATTAATAGTCTGGGCAACAGATAAATCTGTATAAATCTGGTTCATAGGATTTTGACGATTACTCATCATATTTCCCATTTGTTCACTTGTTTCTACTCTGTAAATACCAACGATAGTTAAAGTAACCTCAACCTCTCCATCACTACTTTGAAAAGTTATCTGATCACCAACCGATAAGTCATTATCACTTGCAAGCGTCGTTTCTATCACACAGTTTTGTGTATTCGCATCATCCTCAGTCAGTAATCTCCCAGATGATAAAACATAGTTTTCATTTTCAAATTCTGATAAATGCGCCATCGTTGTATCACCAACAATGGTAAAATCATTATCATCTGGCATCTTTGTCATTTCATTTCCCATTCTAGGTGTTTCTTGTGTTGTTTGAGATGTCATTTCAACAGGATTTATGTCTTCACTACTTACACCCACACTTAATGTATAATTATAGCTCTCGACATATTCCAAATCTTTTAACTGATCAGCCATATCCGTTGTGATATTTTGGATACTTTCATCCAAAGCCTGTCCTTTTTCCCTATCTTTCATCATATTCTTCATCTGATATGAAAATGTAACATCACTGCCTAAAGATGTACGCACTTGATTCATGGCTTCCTGCGATGCAGATTGAATAGACAAACCAGCAATGATCAGGTTTGTTATCAAAAACATCAATAACAGCAGCAATAAACTTCTTCCCCAATTTTTTCTCATGCTTAATAAAGCTGTTTTGAGCACCTTTTTTCCTCCTTTGCATAGTCAGTTTATAAAAGAAATCCATATCAAAAATCAAAATATTGTGTGAAAAAAAGTATAAAAAAACAATACTTTAAAAGATTAACTTCATAAGTATTGTTTATAAATATTTAATATATCCTTCATCATGATAGAAAAAAGATTCTTCAAACTTTTGAAAATGAAGCTTTTTTAACAAATGTCTTGAACGCTGATTATCCTTATAAACATAACAAATCACTCTTTGAAAATGATAACGTTCTTTCATAAACATACAAAAGGCTGCAACAATTTCACTTCCATATCCTTGAGACCAATAAACACTATCTAAAGTATAACCCAAAACAAAAGCTTTTTCATTCACAACATCTACAAATAAATCTCCAATCATCTGCTCATTGTCTTTTAAAACAACTGCTAAATGATAATCTGTTTTTGGTTGACATAAAGATGTTAGTTTTAAACAGTGTTGAATGCGCTTTGTCGCATCTTTGATAGAATATTTTTTCCATGACTGATAATAGGCAACTTCTTTTTTTTGGCGATACTCACTCATACGTTTGGCGTCTGTCTCCTGTAAATATCTCAAGTAAAGTCTAGGTGTTTCTAATATCTTATTCATTTTCATTGTCTTTTAAATGATAATAGATAAACAACATACGATCTTTACCATTCATGTCTTTCATGATTTCATAAGGCGTATCAGGAAAATATTGTTCAACTGCTTGAGACATCAATTCTCTTTGATCAAATCCCATTTCAAAAGCAAGTAAAGCTCGATCCTTTAAAACATGACGAACATCTTTAAAAATCTTTCGATAAAAATACAAACCATCATTTCCACCAAATAAAGCTACATGTGGCTCATTGTCTTTAACAACACTTTCAATTTCCTGATTTTGAGGAATATAAGGTGGATTAGATACAAAGATGTCAAACTTCTGTTGACGTTCTATCAATGGTTCTAGCATATCTCCCTGATAAAAAGTCACCTGAGCGTTTAATTCTTTCGCATTCTCTCTTGCAACATCTAAAGCTTTTTCACTGATATCTGTAGCGACAACATTTAACTTTGGTTCTTCTAATGCCAAAGTAATAGCAATCGCTCCAGAACCTGTTCCGACATCACATAAATCAATAGATGAATAATTATCAAAATAATCATCAATTTTATAAAGAATATTTTCTACTAATTCTTCTGTTTCATAACGTGGTATCAAAACATTTTCATTGACTATAAAATCTCTAGAGAAAAAGTTTTCTTTCCCATTAATATATTGAATCGGTTCCCCATTCATATATCTTTGCATACCATCTTGAAACTGTTTTAATAATTCATCATCAACTTCTTCATCCATCATCAAATATAATTGATGTGGCTCTTTATGAGCCAAATGATAAAACAGAACTTTCGCAACATTACAATCTTTATCTTTTTCATCAAGCATAGCTTCACTTTGACGAATCAGTTCTCTTAAAATCATTGTTCTTCTCCTAGAAGTTTCAATCTTTGATCCTCATTAATCAAAGCTTCAATAATATCATCTAACTTTCCTTCCATAATACGATCTAACTGCTGAATTGTTAATCCAATACGATGATCAGTCACACGATTTTGTGGATAGTTATATGTTCTAATCTTTTCACTACGATCTCCAGTTCCAATCTTACTACGACGTTCACTATCGATAGCTTCTTCCTGTTCACGAAGTTTCATTTCATATAACTTCGTACGCATTGCACGCATCGCTTTATCTTTATTATCATGCTGGCTACGTCCATCCTGAGAAGTTGTTACAACACCAGTAGGAATATGCGTAATACGAACTGCTGAATCTGTTTTATTGATATGCTGTCCTCCAGCCCCTGATGCACGATAAGTATCAATTCTTAAATCTGCTGGATTTAATTCAAAATCTACTTCTTCTGCTTCAGGCATCACAAGAACTGTCGCTGTAGACGTATGTACACGTCCCTGTGTTTCTGTCTTAGGCACACGTTGTACACGATGTGAACCAGATTCAAACTTCAACTTAGAATAAACACCCTCACCTTTAATCATAAAGGAAATCAATGAATATCCTCCCGCTTCACTATCCTGTGCTTCCAAAACTTCAATCTTCCAACCCTGTGACTCTGCATATTTGACATACATTCTATAAAGGTCTCCCGCAAAGATATTTCCTTCATCTCCACCAGCAGCTCCACGAATTTCTACAATAACATTCTTATTATCATTTGGATCTTTAGGAATTAATTCTAAATGTAACTTTTCTTCAATTTGAGGTTTCTTTGCTTCCAATTCACTTAATTCCAATTCAGCCATTTCTTTGATTTCAGGATCTTTTTCCTTCATTAACTCTTTAGCTTCTTCAATACCATCAAGAACTTTTTTATATTCCTGATATAATTGATAAGCATTTTCTAAAGTTGCTTGTTCTTTAGATGCTTCTGTCATCTTATGAACATCATTTGCGATACTTGGATCCATTAATATTTCATTTAATTCTTCATATCTTCTTGCGATTGTTTCCAATCTTTCCATCATATTATTCATACACTAACCTCCAAACCGTTACCATTATAATATAAACATTCAAAATAAGCAAAATAATCTTGTCATAATCTTTGTTTTTTCGTTGACATGAATAGATCATTTTTTTATACTCAATATAAAGTGGAGGAATGGAAAATGTTAAAAGCTGTAATTTTTGATATGGATGGATTAATGATTGATACAGAAAATGTGACTTATCAATGTTATCAGGAAGTTTTAAAAGAAATGAATCTTTCTATGAGTAAAGATTTTTATACAACTTTATTAGGACGTACAATGAAAGCTACAAGAGAAGCCATGTATAAACAATATGGAAATGATTTTCCAATCGATGAAACGGCTCAAAAAGTTCATGATTTAATGGATGAAAGATTCGCAAGAGAAGGTGTTCCATTAAAAGACGGTCTGGTTGAATTGTTAACTTATTTAAAAGAGCATAACTATAAAACGATGATTGCTACTTCAAGTCGTCGTGAAAGAGTTAATGCTTTATTAACTGATAATGGCATTCTCAATTATTTTGATGATGTGATCTGTGGTGATGAGGTCGAACATGGAAAACCTGCTCCCGATGTTTTCTTGAACGCTTGTCAAAAGTTAAATGTTCAGCCAAGTGAAGCACTTGTCTTAGAAGATAGTGAAGCAGGTATACAAGCAGCCCATAACGCTCATATATCTGTGATTTGTATTCCAGATATGAAATACCCTGATGAAGATTACGCTAACAAAACAACTTGTATTCTCAATTCATTAAATGAAGTCATTGATTATATTGAAAAGGATTATCCTAAGCGATAATCCTTTTTAACGATGACGTTTCACAAAATACCAATATGCAAAGATAATAAGACCAATAACACATAGAATACTATCCATATAATCACTTCCTAGAATTCTTTTTTATTCATAATTGATAAACTGATTTTCAAAGATATCAACATAATCAATAATCCAACAACAAGCAAAATTAATATCAATGCAGCGGGTCCCATAGATAAAATTGATGAAATCATAGGAACCATATTAACTTGTAACAGTTCTATCACTTTGATAATACCAAAACCAATCACAAAGATAATTCCAAAACTGGCAATCAACGCATATCTTCCTTTTTCTCCACCAAAACGCAGATGAATGGGAATCATCAATGATTGAATATAAAGAAACATTGGTAAAATCACAAGTCCTCCTATCATGATATCGAGGGTTATTTTTTCACCATTCATAATAATCATGATATAGCTAATTAGTACTGATACAAGCCATCCTGTTAATCCTAAAATTAAACCAAAAACATATTTTTCTATCACATATGTTTTTCTTGAAAAAGGTAATGTTAAAAGGAAAGGATAACCATTATCAAATTCATCATAAGAAATACTACTCACTGTAAATAATGATAATATAAATGTGATAAAACCAACCATAAATGTAAAATCATTATAACCCATTGTTAATAAACATCCCACTACAATAATAATGATAAAGAAACTTTTTTGCATCCACATTAATTTAAAATCCTTGATTAATAAACCTAGCATCTCTATTCACCTCGAATCATCATTGTCATGACATCATCAATATGTCCATTTTCTATGACTATATCAGGATAATTTTCTGTATAATATTGTTTTTGATTCGTTAAACAGCTATAACCATAACTTTCTTTTTTATACTTTAAAATATAGTCTTTATCCAATTGTTCAAACTGTTTAAAATCCACTTTCAATAAAGCATAATCACTTAATAAAACATCTGTATCTTCATGCATCATCACACGTCCATTATGAATCATATAGAAATCATCGCATATGGTTTCTAGATCACTGGAAATATGAGAACTGATTAAAATGGATCTTTGGTCATCTTCAGCCATATAATCTCTCATCATATCCAATAGTTCATCTCTGGCAATCACATCTAATCCAGCTGTTGGTTCATCTAAAATCAATAATTTTGCCTGATGACTCATCGCAACAATTACTTTCAGTTTGGCTTTCATCCCTGTAGAAAATTCTTTGATTTTTTTATTTTTAGGTAATTCAAACTGATTGACCATACGCAAGAAAAACGTCTGATCAAATGACTTATATAAATGCTTTAAGATAGGAATAATATCTGATATTGTTAAATATCCACTAAATCCTGAATCAGATAAAACAACACCTAATAATTGTTTATCTTCCTCATTTAAAGTTTGTCTTCCAAACACTTCTACAAGTCCTTCATAATGAATCAATCCTAAAATAGCTTTAAATGTTGTACTCTTACCTGCTCCATTTTGCCCTATTAACCCAGTCACATAACCTGGTTTGACTTCTAAAGAACAGTCTAATGAAAATGAAGCATAATTCTTTTTTAAATGTTTTACCTTTAACATAATTAACCCTCCAGAATCATCTCAAATAAACTCTTTAATTCTTCATCACTGATTCCACATCTTCTACCTTTTTGAATGGCCATTTCCAAATCGGCTTCGATTTCCTTTTTTTGTTCTTCTAATAACAATTCACGATTATTCGCACTCACATATGTTCCTTTTCCATGAACTGTCACTACAAACCCTTCTTCTTCCAAGTTATCGTACGCTTTCTTGACAGTCAGGGCACTTATTTTCAACTCTTTTGAGAGAGTACGAACAGATGGTAACTGATCATTTTCTTTAAGTTTTCCTTTTCTTATCATTGTTTTGATTTGATCAACAACTTGTTCATATATAGGTGTCATTAAAGAATGATTAATAATAATTTTCATTTTCTCCCTCCTGTTCATAAACAGTATATAACAGTATGAAACTGTTGTCAACTGTTATATACTGTTATATACAAAAAAAGAACTATCTTATAGTTCTATAAATTCTTTGTATAGTTATAATGCAACATCTCATAATCATTTTGTTCATAAAAGTGATGAGCTTGTTTTCTATAAGTCGATGTTGATAATTCAATCTGTTCTAAACGCAATTCATTGGCCTTAGCTTCGATAGCCTGTAGTAACTGTCCTCCAATTTTTCGACCTCGACTTTCTGGTAAAACAACAAGTTCAACAATTTCTCCTGTATCTTGATTATGATGTAAATAATGATGAATCTGAAAGCTTAAAAACCCTAATATTTTATCTTGTCGATAAACCAGATATATCACATCATTACTATTGATTCCCTGGTGATAAGTTTGTTTAAAATGATCATAATCCAATTTCTGATTTTCTAATATACACATTAAGTCATAAATCTCATCACAATCTTCTAATCTTGCTTTTTCAATCATATAAACCCTCTTTTCTTTTGATTTATTATATCATTTTTCAATCCTATTATAAAATAATTCTATAAAATGCAAATGCTTATTGGATTTTGCATACTTTTAAGGCATGACTGGTTATAAATGATAAGTATTTTACATTATAAATATAGAAATTTATAATAATGTCAAGGAGGCATGAAGATGGATTATATAAAATTAGGAAATTCTGGTTTAGAAGTATCTAGACTTTGTTTAGGATGTATGGGATTTGGAGATCCCGATATTTGGAATAGAGGTCAATGGATCTTAAAAAAAGATGAAAGTAAAAATATCATTAAAAAAGCTATGGAATTAGGTATTAACTTCTTTGATACAGCAGATGTCTATTCTTTAGGAGAAAGTGAAAAAATACTGGGAGAAGCGATTCATGAATATGGTCATCGTGATGAAATGGTGATTGCGACCAAAGTTTATTTTCCTTTAAAAGATGGTCAAAACAATAAAGGTTTATCTAGAAAACATATATTTCAGGCTGTTGATGCATCTTTAAAACGTCTAAAAACTGATTATATTGATTTATTAGTGATTCATCGTTGGGATTATGACACACCTATCGAAGAAACAATGTGCGCTTTAAATGATTTAGTCAAATCAGGAAAAGTGTTATATATTGGTGCTTCTGCAATGTATGCATGGCAGTTTCAAAAAGCTCAATATATTGCGAAAGCAAATGGATGGACACAATTTATTTCCATGCAAAATCATTATAATTTACTCTATCGTGAAGATGAAAGAGAAATGATTCCTTACTGCAAAGACGCCAAAATCAGTTTAACGCCTTATTCTCCATTAGCAGCAGGAAGATTAACACGTGATTGGAAAGCTACAACATTACGTTATCAGACTGATCAGGAATCTGTGAAAAAATACGATCACAGTGAACAACAAGATCATATGATTGTTGATCGTGTCGCCATGTTAGCACAACAAAAAAATGTCACAAGAACTCAGATTGCTCTTGCATGGTTATTACACAAACCTCAAGTAGCTGCTCCTATTATTGGTGCTACAAAAATTTCACATTTAGAAGAAGCTGTAAAAGCATTAGATGTTCAACTTTCTTCACAAGATATGCAATTTTTAGACGAACTCTATCAACCACATCCTATTGTTGGTGCTTTATAATCATATATTTTCACAATGATTAAAGTTATTCATAAATTAATTATAACATTTTGTTTTGTTTTATGTGGTTGTCTGATGCTCCAAGCAGTTACTCAAAATACAAATGAAGTTAAAGCAGAAAATAAAAAAGTACTTTTATTATTTGACGATCCCTATCAGGTACTTGATACAATGATCAATGATATCTGTGCTTATAAAAATGTAGATGCTTATCCAATACAATCTCAAATCAATATTCAAGATTATGATATTATTTTAATCGGAGAATCTATAGATTCCTCTAATACCCCTTCAATCCCAATAAAAAACTTTTTAACAAGTCACAATTTAAACAATAAAATGATATCTTATTTTTGGGTAGGTGGAACATCACATGATACATACGAAAATCAACTTCGTCATTATATCAATAACTCCTATATCATTTCAGGTATAGGCTTTAATGGTGATGAGATATCTGAAGTATCTTATGTCAAAGACAGTCTTCATCAATGGCTAGATACTATTGTATAAGTCAAAACAATCGTTGCTATCAAATAAACTCCTTGATTTGAACAGATAATCAAGGAGCTTATTTTTTATCATAACAGTCAATTAAAGAAATCTTATTTGTGATCAATGAAAATCATATGATTTTATCCTATTTTTCTAAATATACATCATCATTTGGCTCTTATAATCTTGTTTTTCTTCTTTTCATTTCATCATTTTACATATGAATATTGAACAGCTTTCGACAATATTGTACAATCATTATGGTGATTTCATGAAAAAAATAAAATTATTTGTTTGTTTGGTCCTTTTACTTGCTGGATGTCAACCGCAACCACAAACACAACCTCAAAAAGAAGAAACAAAAAACACAGTAAGCTGTCATTTTATTGGTGATTTATTATATGAAAAGCCTTATTATGACTGGATCGAAGATGATAGCCAAGATAAAGGTTATTATGATTTAGTAAGACCTTATCTACAAAATGATGATTTATCCATTGCTAATCTGGAAACACCTATTGGTGGTAAAGAACTGAACATTTCTGGAACAGGCTATTCTTTTAATGCCTCTCGTGAAATTGGTAAACAGGTGGCATCGCTTGATTTAGAAGTCGTTTCAACTGCTAATAACCACGCTAATGATCGAGGAAATCAAGGCATTGATAATACTCTTGATTTCTTAAAAGAAAAAGATATTTTAGCTGTGGGAACTTACTATAATCAAGATGATAGAGATCAAGGAAAATATATGACTATTCATGGAATAAAGTTTGGTTTTGTATCTTATACATATGCAACAAATCAAATTGTCAGTGATGAAAATCAAGCCAAAGTTGCTTTATTTAATCGTCCTAGCGACCGAAAAATGACACAGGCATATAAAGATTTATTAACCAAAGAAGTGACTCAAACTAGAGAAAACTGTGATGTCTTAATTGCAATGATACATTGGGGAAATGAATTTACATATGATATTTCAACTCAGCAAGAAGAAATATCTCAATTGCTTAGTGATTTAGGTGTTGATATTATTATTGGTAATCATTCTCATTGTTCACAGCCTATGAAATGGATCAATAATAATCGCACTTTATGTATGTATTCTCTAGGAAATTTTGTAAGTGCAGACCCTATTGTCGATCGTACTCACCAGGAATTTAAAAATGCATATAATGTTTCAATGATGGTTTCACTTGACATTGTAGAAGAAAATAATCAAATTTCTATTCAAAACATTGACTATATCCCTGTTATCAATTACTATGATGAACATTTACAAAACTTTAAACTTATTCCTTATGATCAATATACAACTCAATATGAAACATCACATTATCATTATCATAATGGGCTAACAAAAGAATGGATTCAACAAACTTATCAAAAACTTATACCTGAAAAGCTATCAAATCATCAACTTCAATAAATGGCTTTATAAAATGATAACCGCACTTAAAGTGCGGTTTTATATATTCTCCATAAAAAGCTGTTGTTGATGTTTATAATAATAAACCAATCTTGATAGTTTTTCTAATATATACATCACTGGAATTTGTGATTGCATATCCATATTATTCAATAGAGAAATCTTAATTCTATAATCAATATTTAAATCTGCAAGTTTGACAATTTCTGAATTGAGACAATTAGAAATAGATATAATTGTAATATGATGGGCTTTCATTCTGCGAATATAATCAATCAAATCTCCTCTTCCTTCATCTTGAGATAAGACAATTAAGCACATATGACTATTTAGATAATCAGGCAAAAGATATTCTGGACAGTTTTGAGGTTCTTTAATTACACACGAAAATGTAAAAAGGGAAGAAAATAAATTTGCTGCATACTCTGCCATAATACCTGATGTATCTGTTCCTAAAAAGAATAATAAGTCCGATTCAAGAATCAGGCGCACTGCTTCATTCATATTTTCCTGCATTTCTTGAGAATAAACATCTTCAAAGAAATCAAACAATTCATTTTGAACATCTTGAGATTGTAAGCGATGATCTTTTTCGATAGATTTTTGATAATCCAAAAGTTTAACTTTAAAATCAGCATATCCCTGACAGCCAAATTTCTGACAGAATCTTAAAATAGTTGATGTACTAACAAAAGTTGCATTAGCTAATTCTCGAATACGCATATAAACAACTTTATCAAGGTTTGCACAGATATA
Organism: Massilimicrobiota sp. mt181; assembly: GCF_055420065.1. NCBI lineage: Bacteria > Bacillati > Bacillota > Erysipelotrichia > Erysipelotrichales > Erysipelotrichaceae > Massiliimicrobium > Massilimicrobiota sp. mt181. Next base: position 8,555 of record NZ_JBVAYN010000001.1, on the reverse strand, counting down.
ATTATAAATACCTATTTCAGTTGGACTTAAATCTATGTCTTCATCTAAAAATAACATTGTTCCCACCTCTTAAAAAAACCTTTTTTTATTTTATCATACAAACCATTGGCTTTCAAATTTTGAAATATCTATCAAAACACATTATATATGATAATAAGTCTTCATTAACTGATCGTTCCACTGATCTCCTTCATCAACATTAGCACTTAAAAATACAGGGACTTCTATATTTCTTTTTGTCATTTCTTCAGCAATTAACATAGATAGACATTGAGCCATATACATACCCATAATACTTGAACTAGAACCCATTTTCCCTTTCACACCATCTATTTTCATCAGGGCATCACCCATCACACCACAATTATCAATCACCTCATCACAGACCTCAAACAATCTAAGTCCACTTTGATGACGACTTGTGACCGTCTGAGAATGTTTTAAGCTAGTAAAAGCAATTGTATGAACGCCCATATCCTTAAGTAACAATGCTAACTCTATTGGTAATGCATTCCTTCCAGAATGAGAAGAAATCAAAACGATATCTCCTTTGGATATCTTATATTGAGATATGATGACTTTGGCATATTCCCCGATTCTTTCAATCTGTGTTGATTTTAGGGGATGTTCTCCCAATGTTAATTCCATAGGGGCAATCAATTGAATGCAAGCCAATCCTCCAGCACGTGCATAGAATTCCTCTCCAACCATGTGAGAATGACCAGTCCCTACCGCAAAGAATGTTCCACCTTGTTCGATATGGTCAACTACATGTCTGGCTACTTGATGTAATATTTCGTTTTGAGTTCTTGTAAATTCTTCAATCATATGGATGATGTTATTTTCAAATGTTTCAATCATATTATTCCTCCTTCAATACAAATGCAACTTTTCCATATTTCAACAGTTCAACCAGATGTTCAGCATATGGCTTAACTCTTCCAATGACATTAATATTGTCGACTGCTGGTAAATCTTCCAAAGGAATCTGTAATTCTCCCATATAACGATGAGAAAGATAATTATGAATAGTTATTGAATAGGCATGTCTTTTCATAGGATGATAGGGTTCTAATCTTTGCAAACCTCTGGACTGTTCAGCCCTTAACAACAATTGAGATTGATCGGCCCTGGCAATCAAAACCATTGACGTTAGCTTCTTCTTAAGCTGCCAATCCAACTTTGCATCAAGCCATACTGGTAACTCTACACAATGATCTCCCAGCCACTCTTGTGTCAAAGTATACTTTTGACTTATAAACTCCTTTGAATCATTATGTGCCACTTCACTCACTCTTACCAGTTCCTCTATACTAGGATGACTGTCACCAAAAATGACATAATCATAATCCTGACAGGCAAACAGTTCCATAGCCTGCACATGGGATGGCAAATATCTGTGTTCTTCGATTGTCACAATGCCATGCCCTACACTATTCAAATCATTTGAAGAATACATTGAACCAATAAATATACCTACTTTCATTCCATAACTTTTAAACAGTTGTGTTGCATGATGCACATCCTGATAACTCAATCCTGTTTCATTCAATGGAAAGAAATTATGACAGGCACAATACTGATTGATATTGCCTTCTTTGATGACTGTTTCAATGCGCTTTTTGGGGAAAGCCAACATAGATGCATTCTCTTCAATGGAGATGCCATAGTCATTCTTTGTCATTAATGCGACTTCTTCATCTGTAAAACCATCATCCAATCGCAAAACGGGTATGTGTAATTGATCAATAGGTTCTAGACACTGAGGAGAAGCCCCTAGAGATTTCAATATTCTATCATTAATGTCAGCATGAATTTCCAAACCCAACTGATGACAATATTCAAGCAAAAACATAAATGATTCATCAAGTCCAGTATGAGTATTTTCAAAACCGAGATCATCTAACTGTAAAGATGTAAAAACAATCTTGTAACCTAAATCTTTAGCCTGATTCAATGTCTTCTTCATCGTCTCTATATCATCAAAATCAGGGTAAACAGAAAGTCCTATTGTTTTCATGATGATGCCTCCTTCCACTTTCTACCAGCCATATTTATGATCACCCCATGGAACATAACAAAGTTCCTGTTTAGGGTAAACCAGCATTTCATCTTTGAGCTCACCTTTCAAAACAACACCACTTCCTACGACACTCTTTGAGCCAACCTTACATCCTGGCAAAAGAAACACGCCTACTCCTGTTCGGGAGTAATCACCAATAAAGCATGCGTTTGCATAATGAGCAGGTATTTCTCTTCTACCACGAATAGAATGGATTGTCTGTCCATCATCGAATCTCAATGTGCCACATGTTGTGCCTGCACCTAGATCACTATGTGTTCCAATGACTCCATAGTATTCTCCATAATGATAGAGATAGACCTTTTCAAACAAAACTGCTTCGATGATTTCTGACGTATGAGCAACAATACATTCATCACCAATGCTGGAATAGCTACCAACATGGCAGTAATTTTCTAAGACACATTTCTTGCCAACATGAACGCCTTCTTTCAATACTGCTCCCTGATCAATACGTGTATCATCATCAATCACACAGCCATCTCCAATGACCACATAGTCGCCAATGATGCATCGTTTTCCAATCTGAACATTTTGTCCTAATTTGGCATTTGGACTCATCTGACAATCTTCTCCAATACAGTGTTGATGCATATGTTGATAATCATATTGATTGTATGCATGATTGGCCATCATGATATGCCATGGCTTGTCTATATCATAAACAGGATACTGAGCTCTATAACAAAGCAACTGATGACCATCCACAACATAGTCATTCAAAGCATTTTCCAGATAAAGTTCCTGTGGTGATCCTACTCCTACTTTGGTTTCACCAAAAATATCTTTTGCAGAGTCAATATAAGAAAGAATATCCTGTTTCAAGATAAACCCACAGGCAAAGTCATGAAAATCACCTCTAGGATGTCCCCAGAATTTTTGAACATGATTGTCCTCATCAATACCAACACATATCTGATTAATAGATGGCTCCATAAGCTGACTGACTAAAACTTGTCCATGGCTTAAAATCAATCCTCTTATATCCTCTTCACTGATTAGACAATCACCAAAAAGAACCATACATTCTTCACCCATATGTTCTTTAAGCTGTAGTAAAGTATCACCAGTTCCTCTACTATTGTCCAATGCGACAACCTGAACAAAATGATCTTTTCTAAAATAATGCTTGATTTCCTGAACTCCATGAACAGCCCCAATCACAATATCCATGATTCCTGCCTTTTTTAAATTGTCCACCAGATGACCAGCAATCGGTTGATTTCCTATTGGAATCATAGTCTTATTTCTATATTTTCCATAAGGCCAAATTTTCTCACCTAATCCTCCAGCTAAAATAATTGCTTTCATCATTTCACCTCATTTCATGATCTTAAGATAAAAATACTAAGATATGGAAATATCCCTATCTTAGTATCCTTTTATTAAAGACCCTTTTTTGTTAATTCTCTTGCGACATCATCTTTAATTGTGACACCTTCTGCTTCAAGCTGGGCAATCTTATCTGCAAACTGTGGTAAATATTTTTTATGTGCCAACAATAATTCATCTAATACTCTCTTCGCTGTAGCTCCTGATGGAATCTGTGGATTAAGGATAAATGCTTGTAATGCCTTTCCATAATCTCCTGTGACTGCAGCTTCCTCTACACACCATTCCATGTTCTTCATGCATTGTAGCCATCCTCTTTCTGCTGGCTGGAATGGTCCAAATGCTATCGCTTTTGCACCAGTTGCTCCAATATATGCTGAAACTTCTACTGCTGCTTCTGGTGGTAAATCTGGGACAGCTCCATTATTTCTTGTTGTGACAACGATATGTGTATTCTTATTCGCATAGATTGATGCTATTGTTTCACATGCTGCATCACTGTAATGTGCTCCTCCACGTTTAGCAAGCTGTTCTGGTTTATGATCCAATTCAGGGTTTTTATACAATTCAAACAATTCTTCTTCTGTCTGTTTGACCTGTTGTGCTCTTGTTCCAATTGTACTGTATTCTTCAAGACCATGTTTCAACATTTCTTCTTGACGATAGTAATATCTATGATAATCACAAGGAATCATCTTCATCGCATCTAATTGTTCTTTAAAATATGGAACATCATGAATATTAGCAGGAATACCTCCATTGGCACCTGCATACATTGCATCAATGATTTGTTGAGTCACTTCATTTCCATGTTCATCATAAACTTTATGCCAGTGGAAATGGTTTAATCCTGCAAACTTATATATCAACTGATCTGCTGTCTTTCCAATGGTTTCAGGTTCTTCTATCATAACGCATGTTGCAAGATTACATAAACCTATAACCTTATCCCATTTTCCATATTTCATGACAGCTTCTGTGACCATTCCACTTGGATTTGTAAAGTTAATCAACCATGCATCTGGACATAATTCTTTCATGTCTTCGACAATGCTTAAGATCACAGGAATTGTTCTGAAGGCTTTAAAGATTCCTCCAGCTCCATTTGTTTCCTGACCTAACATACCATATGAAAATGGAATTCTTTCATCTTTGACACGAGCATTCAATAAACCTACTCTAAATTGAGTTGTGACAAAGTCTGCATCTTTTAATGCTTCTCTACGATCCAAAGTCAAATGCACTTTCACATCATAAGGAGATGCATCCCACATACGTTGAGCCATAGCACCAACAATTTCTAATTTTTCTTTTCCATCTTCAATATCAACTAACCAAATTTCTTTAATAGGAAGTTCATCATATCTCTTGATAAATCCTTCCATCAATTCTGGAGTATAGCTACTTCCTCCACCAATTGTTACAATTTTTACTGGTTTCTTTTCCATTATTTATTCACCTTCGTTTTTATTTTCTTCTGCAATCATTTGTTTTTCTGCAACTTTAAAGAATGGATAATAAATCACAATCGCTATAACGATTTCAATTGCAGACCAGATAGCAGCTCTAAAATCCCATCCTGTTGCCATTAAAGGTCCAATAATTGGTGGCATTGTCCATGGCACCATTGCAACTGGAGCACTCACTAATCCTAAAAACATAACTATATAAGTTGAAGCACATAAAACCAATGGAACAACGATATATGGAATCATCATTAATGGATTCATAATAATTGGGAAACCAAAAACAATTGGTTCATTAATTTCAAATAGAGCACCAGGTAAAGAAACTTTACCTAATTGACGATATGTTTTACTCTTACTTCTTAACATTAATAAAGCCAAAGTCAAAGTCGCTCCTGTTCCACCTACATTAACAAATAAACTTGAAAATCCTTCAGCTGTAATATAAGGAATAGGTTGTCCACTTTGATATGCAGCTGCATTAGCAGTAATAAATGCTAAGAAAATTGGGCTTGCGACACCTTCTAATGTCATATCTCCATGAATACCTGCACACCATAATAGACTGACTATTAATGTGTAACACATAATACCTGGTAATGTATTTAATGCAAATACTAATGGTGAGAAGATAGTTTGGAAGAATGCATTAATATTAAAGTGTAATGGTACACGTACTACCCAGAATAATACCAATGTGATAAATGCTGGAATTAAAGCAGCGAATGAGTTTCCAACTGCTGGTGGAACACCTTTAGGTAATCTGATAACCCAGTTCTTCTTTACACAAAAATGATAAATTTCAACAGTAATGATCGCTGCTACGATAGCAGTAAACAATCCGCCTGAACCAAAATTATCTGGACTAATCGTAAATTCATCTGATAATTGAGTAATCATAAATGCCATGACTGATAACACAACACCAGAAGCAGCACTTAACTTATATTCTTGAGATAATTCATATGATATCCCAATAGCAGCAAGCAACCCAATAATACCAAATGATACATTTGTAGCACCATCAATCATTGGTACATATGGTTCTATAAAAGTTGTCCATGCATCAATAGGAATATTTCCTACAATCATGAATACACTACCTGCAATAATAGCCGGTAAAGTCATAACTAAACCATTACGAATAGCTCGCATGTGTCTTTGTTCTGCCACTTTGACAAGTGGTGGCATAAGTTTGTTTTGGATCCAATCAAAAAATTTGTTCATACTCCTTGCCTCCCTTAATTTTGAATTGTTTCCTTATAATTTTATTATACTAATGATTAAAACGCATTCAATTGCTTGACCATTTGTTGGAACACGTTACATAAAAAGGTTTTTGTTTCAAAATGTAACAAGGCGTTACATATCTTAAAGTTAAAGTGGCATTCAAAGTCAAGATATTATATAATAATGGAAACGGAAAGGATGATGAGCTTGTTATTTTTAGATAAGAAGGTTGATTTAAATCCAACTGAGAAAAATATCTATTATTATATAAAATCCCATCTCAATAAAGTTGTTTATATGCGTATTAAAGAACTGGCTGAAGCCAATCATGTCAGTACATCCACTATATTAAGATTTTGTAGAAAATTTGACTGTCAGGGTTTCTCTGATTTTAAATTACGCTTAAAATATTATCTGAATGATATGAAATATCATCCTTCAACAATACAAAACTATGATGAAACAATTTATCTTGATTTTTTGATTAAATCAAGGAATCAGGAATTTAAAAATAAATTAGAGACGGTTGCTAAAATGTTATCACAGGCAGAGTTGCTGTTCTTTGCTGGATATGGAACTTCTGCAATTATTGCAGAATATGCAGCAACACTCTTTTCAAGAATTCACAATTTTTCATTTTCTATTAAAGATCCTACTAATTATCCTATATATACATTACCTGATTATTTTAATGGGAAAGTCTGTCTGGTTGTTTTTTCTGTCAGTGGACAAAATGCTGAAGTCTTAGAAATCATGGAACGTTTTAGAGTTCATGATATTCAAATCATTTCTATTACAAATACATCTTTATCTAAAATTGCCCATCTTTCAGATATTAATATTCCTTATTATATTAATGAAGAAATGTATCAGGATTCTAATGTCACATCTCAGCTTCCTGTCATCTCTATTATTGAGAGTCTATTTAAGCTGGTTTATAATAAAAAACAAATGAATGCAAAGTAAAACGAATCGTTTTTCAACGATTCGCTTTTTTTAATCTAAATCTTCACCATTTGTTTCAATGACTTTTTTATACCAGTAGAATGATTCTTTTCTTCTACGTGCAAAATCTCCAGTTCCATCATCGTATCTTTCGACAAAGATAAATCCATAACGTTTTGCCATTTCACCAGTAGAAGCAGAAACTAAATCAATACATCCCCAAGGTGTATATCCTCTTAAGTCTACACCATCTAAAATAGCTTCATGCATTTGTTGGATATGACTTCTTAAATAGTCTACACGATAATCATCGCAGACTTTTCCATCTTCATCAATCTTATCATAGGCACCTAATCCATTTTCTACAACGAAGATTGGTTTTTGATAACGATCCCAGATTTCATTTAAAGAATAACGTAATCCAATTGGATCAATCTGCCATCCCCAGTCACTTGCTTTTAGATATGGGTTTGGAACTCCACCTAAGATATTTCCTTTACCAGATTCTTTTGTTGTATCAGCAGTTTGACAGTTAGACATATAATATGAGCATGTATAGAAATCAACAGGTCCAGCAGCTAAGATTTCATCATCACCTGGTTCCATATGAACAGTAATATTGTTGTCTTTGAAATATCTCTTGATATAGTTTGGATATTTTCCACGACATTGCACATCACTACAGAACCAGTTCATTAAATGATTTTTTTGTTGATTGACAATTTCATCTTCTGGTTGACATGTTAATGCATAGCTTGTCGCCATAATCTGCATACATCCAACTTGGTTGTTTGGATCAATTTCATGTGCCATTTTTACAGCTAATGCACTTGCTAAAAATTGATGATGCAATCCTTGGAAACGATTGTTTGGAACATCAATCTGTTCCATAAATGCCATTGGCTTAATCTCATTTAAAATTCCTTGAGATAAGAAACCACCCATTGGTGTTGTTGCACTATTGATTTCATTGAATGTTAACCAATATTTCACTTTTCCTTTATAACGAGTAAAGATTGCTTTACAGAATCTTAAATAACAGTCAATCATACGACGATCTACCCATGCATTCCATTTCTTTGTCAGATTGAAAGGCACTTCATAGTGAGAAATTGTCACCATAGGTTCAATACCATATTTTAAACATTCATCAATTAAACTTTCATAAAATTTTAATCCTTCTTCATTAGGTTGTTCTTCATCACCATTTGGAAAGATTCTTGTCCATGCGATAGAAAAACGATACATTTTAAATCCCATTTCAGCAAATAACGCAATATCTTCTTTATATCTATGATAATGATCAATAGCATCATGACTAGGATAAAAAGTTCCTTCTTCTAAAACTGGTGTAATTCTTTTACTTGTTGTTGCAGTACCACCTGTACAGATATCTGGACAAGAAATACCTTTTCCACCTTCTTGCCATCCTCCTTCTAATTGATTAGCAGCAGTTGCTCCACCCCAATAAAATCCACTTGGGAAACTCATATCTTTCA